>NZ_JBNQGD010000176.1:0-18703 GCF_050436765.1 Arachidicoccus sp.
CATATTTATTTACATCTTCTACCTTTCCTCCTATTATGTAATCTTTTTTACATGCTATTACTGAAACAGTAATGAATAGGAATATGCATATTTTAGTAGAGAAATTTATTTTTGCTTTCATTTCAATGAAAATTAAGTTTTTAATTTTGTTATTTTCAAATCTATCGCCCTGCATTATTATTCCACCATGGATTTTGCGTCAGTAAATTATCATAAGGGAATAAGGTACTCATATCAATTGGCCAGTAATACCCTTTGTTTGTCGTATTCACACGCGTACTTGGATAATTAATATATTGTAACCATTCTTGAGTTTGGTTGGTCCTGATCAAATCATAAAACCATTGACCTTCTCCAATAAGTTCACGACCTCTTTCCATAACTACTTCATCTACCATATTATATTGGTCGCTTATACTTTGGTAATTGTTTATACCTGCTCGGTCCTCAGTCATTTTAAGGTCATTTGCCGCGCCTGCTAATTCTCCTTTGTACGCAAGCGCTTCGGCATCCAGCAGATAAATATCCGAAAGTCTGAATATTACAAGATTGTTGTTTATGTATGGACTTGCAGAAGACGTAGTTTGAAAGTTGCTATATTTAGTTAACATATAGCCCGCAGGATCACCGCCAGAAGCCTGTTGATAAGATAAAATTGATTTGGCACGCAAATCCTTGGATGTATCAAATAAGACACCGTCCACAAGACCACCGGCTGGTGCAATCCAGCAACTGTTTCTTCTTTGATCAACTATTGCACCTTTTAGGAAGCCGCCAAAGAAATCAAAAGTAGCCTCGGCAAAACTACCACCAGATTTGAAATTAGGATCATCTGCGTCGTATTGCATCGATATTTCAAAAATACTCTCTTTGGAAGATTCCCCCATCCAAATATTTTTATAAGTATCCATAGGCTCTAAGGAATAACCCCCATTGTTTATTACCTTTTGACAATAATAATGCGCACTATCATAATTATGCTGCCATTCAAATATATGAGCCATTAATGCTTCAACGCTTCCTTTATTGGCAGTAACACTTTTCGTAATATCACCATTGGCGTAATCCAAATTGGCATCAGCAATATGTAAATCCGCAATACAACTATCTAATACTTGATTTTCAGGAGACCGAGGAACTGGTGGGATATGTCCATAATCAACATCATTATATGTTTTAGCAACATATACAGGATCGCCCCATACTCTAGTAATAAAGAAATAAGTATAAGCTCTTATAAATAAAGCTTCTGCAATATAACTATTCTTTTTCTCTGCGCTTGTAAATAAAGAGTTGTTCATTCCATTTACATTTTCTATTATAAGGTTACAGAGTGCTATTACTTGGTAAAATCTTGACCAGTTTGATAAATTACCCCAATAAGGCACATAGGAAAAATTCCAAGGAATTGTTGCCCCTTCGGTTAATCCATATTGGAGAAAAGTATCACCTCCTGCGTATCTAAATAAATCACTTACTAAATCACCATAAACAAAATAGCAAGCTTCGCCTTGATCTACTCCTGAACCAGAAGAAGCTCTAAGGCCAGCTCTTAATTGACCATACATAGCGGCTGTAGCCTCATCGGCCGCGGTTTGTGATGTCCAAAACTCACTGCTATATGTTGATCCTACTGGGCCTTCATGAAGTTGTTTGTTACATGAACTGGTCCCCATAAGGGTTGCGCTTATCAAAAATGCTATGAACATTTTTTTAAAAAAAAGGAAATGTTTCATTCTTTTATCATTTTTATTATTTGGAAACTATGATGCGCTAAACGCTTAAAATTGAATATTTAAACCAACTGTATATGTTTTTGCTTGAGGATATAAACCACCATCATATACTCCAAGTTGATCTACGGCCTCAGGGTCAGGCATTGTATTGTTCTTATTTTTCAAAATCAATACATTGTACATCATTGCATACACATTAATATGTTTAATTTTCAATTTATCGGTAAATTTCCCGGGTAGTACATAGTTAAGAATGATATTTTTTACCTTGAAATAACTCCCGTCTACATTAAACATATCAGTAAAAGGTAAGAACTGGTAGAAATATGGACTATAGGGGGAAATCGAAGGAAAATTGGCTTTATAATTGGGATCTTGTGCCTTTTCTGGAGTCCAATAATTCAACCCAGATAAATCGGGCAATCTATGACTTGCCAAGCTGTTTATACTTCCTCCGACTGCGTCCAATTGTTGCTGAAAAAATGTATTTACAACAGTCCTTTTGAAGGTAAACACACTAGAGACAGTTAAAGTAAAGTTTTTATAAGTGAAGTCATTAGTAAATCCTCCGACAAATTTAGGATTGGGATCTCCAGATGGTATTCTATCTCCATATTGATCTCCATTGTCTTCATCACTCCAAACGTCACCATCGCCATTGGCGTCTTCCCATTTTGGATAGCCAGGTTGGACAGGATAATAACCTTTGAAATAAGTGATTGGATTGCCGGTAAGCGGATTGAATGGAATTTCGCTTCGGTTATTATATACACCTTCATAATGCATTTGAAACATTTCATATATGGGTTGTCCGACTGCATATACACGCGAAACGCCTGAATTATAATCGTCTATCACAAAAGTGCGGTTATTGTTTGGCAACTTGGCGATTAAGTTTTTTTGAAATGTAAGTACTAATTGACTATTCCATTGCAAGGCACTTTTAGGAGATAAATTGTGTGTATTTAAAGTAATATCTATACCCCGGTTATCAACCCATAAGTCCTTCGCATTATAATATATAGAGTTGTAGCCAGTGAAGAATGGTAAAGTAAATTTAAAAAATTGATTTTTATCTAATTTATCGTAGAAGTCTGTATTCAAAATTATACGATCATTGAACATTTGTAGATCAAATCCTAAATCTTTTTGAATTGACTTAGCCCAGGTAAGATTATTCTTGGTTAAACCATTTGTATAACTCGGCTGAACTGCTTGTACACCGTTATAAGTACCCGAAACATCATACTCATTAAAAGTGGGATAAAATTGAATCGCATTTTTACCAGAGGAACCCATGCTGAACCTAAGCTTAAAAAAGTTGATTGTATTTTTAATGCCACTCATAAATTTCTCATCGGAAACTATCCAACCTATACCTGCAGCTGGGAAATAACCCTTTTTAGTATTATCGCCAAATCTTGACGAGGCATCTAATCTATAAGACCCATACAAAAGATATCGTTGATTGTAATTATATTGTATTTGACCTATAAAGGATAATAACGCATCTTTTTGGTAATAAGACGATCCAAATAAATCGGATTGGGGAATGCCCGTTACCGTTTTTATATCGTTTGTAGGCGTGTTATTGCCGCCAACACTATTCCCACTTGAAACGGAACTGGTGTATTGGTGAGAAGCTGTTATATTTAAATTATGAGAGTTACCGTTTGAAGTCTTAAATTCTTTATTATAATTTAACGTGTTGGTAACTAGATATGTAGAGTAAGTACCTCTATCGGATTCAGCGTAAGAGGGTTGGGATGGGTTGCCTCCGGTTAAAGCACCTACAACATCTACATTTGAAGGTTGAAAATAATCTTTGGAAACCACATAAACGTTAGCTCCACCTTGAAGTGTATATCTTAACCCGGGTATAATATCGTAATTTGTTGTCATCGAAGCCTGATAATTGTCATTCAAATTTATATTTCTCAATTTACTCGAAATACCCGAAAAACCAGACGAGTCAAATCCGTTTATATAATAAAAGGATGTTGGTTGAGAGCTGCCACTAAATGGCGTATTTGCATCAGAATTTTGATATTTTTCTCCCGCTTGTCTATTTTCCTTTACCATGCCTAAGACGAACTGGCTATTCAGTTTTGGACTAATTTTAAATCCCAAGTTCGCTCTCAGAGAATAACGCTGGTATCCTGTATTTTTTATTATACCTTCAGTATTATAATAACCCATGCTCAGACGATAATTGTAGTTATCTGCTGCTTCGGACATGGTGGCATCAACATTCGCAATCGGCGAAGCTTGATAAAATAAACCCTGCCAATCAGTTGCGTTGTTAAAAGAAGGATTAAGGCTATCAGAAAGCAATTGAGGTAGCCCTGCCAATTGTGCGGGGGATGTAACATATTGGCGCAGAATATTTAATTTGGCTTCTCTTTCTGCTGAGCCAGTAAGAGTAGGTATAAGTTTTGGCCTTTGATTGACACCATAATAGGCGTTTACACCAAATAGTGGTACTTTAGAAGTTCCCTTTTTTGTAGTAATGTATATGACACCATTTGCACCTCTTGATCCCCAAGCAGCTGTTGCTGCAGCATCCTTTTGCACTTGTACAGACTCAATATCATTGATATTTAATCCTGCTAAAAAGTTGGTACCGGTTGCCCCTGCATTGTTTGCAATATCTGCAGGATCAACAGGGATTCCGTCTATTACATATAGTGGACCGCTCATGGCCTGTGCTTGTTGAACATTGGGATTATCCCCAATGCTAGTATTGACTGTCGAGTTACCTCTTACGACAATTGTTGGTGCAACACCTGGTTCGCCACTTGATACTTGCACATTTAGACCTGCAATGCGTCCTTGAAGTAATACATCTACACTAGCCACCGGTCTATTCTCAATATCTTTGCTTACAACACCCGATATTGATGAAATCGTTGTCCTCATTGATTGCTGTTGCATACCAATTACTACGACGTCCTGCAAGTCAGACTTAGTATTGGGAGTAAGAATTATTTTTACATCTTTCTGACCGTTTAGTTTTATTTTCAGTACGACATAACCAATATAACTAGCAGTAATTTCAGATTGCAAATTTTTCACTGATAAGGTGAATTTACCATTGTCATCTGAGATTGCGCCTCCGCCGTCTGTTTTTATACTCACACCTGACATTGCCTTGCCGGTTGTGTCTGTTACTATACCTGTCACTTCTATCCTTTGTTGGGCGGAAACTTTAATGCAATAGAAAATTATGATACAGGTGAGGAAGAGGAATCTTTTCATTTTTATATACGTATCTTGGTTGTTAAAAAATTAAAATACTCTTAACACAAACCTAAGCGTATTTTAACAAATTTTGCGACGCAATCGTTTGTTCCATTTTGTTATAAGGTGGTGTTGGGATATTGATTAAATTATTCTGATAAACAAATCATCCCTTATTTTATTTTATAACTTCCTCTAAATGAATAGTCTTTGCTTTGCTATACCTTCCTTCAAGAATTAATCTAAAACCATTTGTTATTGCGTTGTTGTAAAAAGCAACACTGCCAACTTTATTGGCATTTTTATTAACAAAATGGTATTCCAATAAACGGGTTGCTCTCATGTCCTCATTCTGATTGGCAGAATCCTTTCCACTATAATTAGGTTGATAAAACTCCTTGAGAGGTGTGTAACCGTTTAAATAAACGAGGACATACTCTTCGTTTCATCCACTACATCATTACCTTTTTTGGTATATATCAAAATGGCTCATGCATTGAGCGGAACCCCAATAAATGGCGAAGGAAAGGCTTCGATATAGGCAATATTAGACATTGAAATGTCAGAAAGGATACCTAAAGGTGCGCCTTCAACCGGTAACATGAAAAAAGGCGATTGGGACCAGGCTATGATAATATCATTGTCCATTTCTAAAGCCAGCTATTCTGCCGTCTAAATAATCAATTATACTCTCGCCATAATTAGATGCCGTTGCATTATGTTCTATATCAAAGAAGAAAGAAGGTGTAATGCCATTTCCCTTGTAAAGTGAATTATTTATATAAAGATCTTGCATCTTTTCCCATTCCGTCTTTTTGCGCTCGGTAACCGTTAGCGTAGATAGCTCGTGCGCGTCCAGCCGGATCTGTTCACTTAAGAAGTAGTTTTGTGTGCATGTTACCGGCTGTATCTTTGCTGCTAAATACGGGTGCGTTGAGTGGGGTATTTTTGTTCGTATTCGCCTTGACGGAGGCAAGTAGTATGTCTGGCTTATCCAAATTAAAATTGATATAATCAGAAAGATCTTTCTTTTCGGCAAAACGGTAATATATCTTTGTAGAATCAAATAATAAAACAGGTAGTACAAAATCTCCGTCCTTATTCATTTAGACCTGTTTTGTCTGTTTTGTCTAAGTTTTTCTTTTCCAGGCTATATGTGTTTTAAAGTGCTTTACTCAAGATGGTCAACAAAACGAATTTTCTCTGCTACGAGCAGCCAGTTTTTATCAAATAGAGTTACCACCATCCCGCCTGCCAGCAGGTCTGTTTGTGGTACCAAACCCATCGTCGCATTATCATTGGCAAGATTGATAATGCGGCATTTCTACTAGTAATTTTTAGCATTTTTATAAACCGCCAAAAAAAGGAATATGGCAGCCTTGAAACAATGATTTCCTAGTGAAAATCATATTGGGACTATAATTTTAATGCGTCGGCGCTGTGCATCCGCTATCGTCTATGAAATATCTTATAAAATCATCCTACCTTCATCTGATAATTGAAAAAAATGAAAGGCCACACCGAAAAACATTTTACTTCTTCTGATTTGGTTAAAGACATTGTCATTGGAATGGCTGATGGATTAACGGTTCCTTTCGCATTGGCAGCAGGATTGACCGGCGCAGTAGCTCATAATAACATTATTATTACAGCTGGTATCGCAGAAATAGTTGCAGGCTCTATCGCGATGGGTTTGGGCGGTTATCTTGCCGGCCGTACCGATTATGAACATTATTACGCGGAACTGAAAAGGGAATATGCGGAAGTTGAACGAATCCCAGAAGAAGAAAAACGTGAGGTGAGAGAAATATTTGCTAAATATGGTATCGACGAACCGCTTCAACGTACCCTCGCAGATGAACTCAGTAAGGACAAGACAAAATGGGTGGAATTTATGATGCAGTTTGAATTAGGAATGGAAAAACCGGATCCTCGGCGTGCTGTCAAAAGTGCCATTACAATTGGCTCCTCTTATATTATTGGCGGTATTATTCCTTTATTCGCTTATTTTGTGACCACTAATCCCCTTAATGGACTGAAATTATCTGCCATTACAACCGTAGTTTTTCTTTTCCTATTTGGTTATATAAAAACAAAACTTACCGGAGAGTCTCCATTCAAAGGGGCAATTAAAACTGTACTTATTGGTGTCGTTGCCGCGATTGCAGCTTTCTATATTGCAAAATTAGTAAGCCAATAATTGCAAATTTGTAAAGAGGCCAAATATTATTTCAGCAGCAAATTTTTTAAATCGTCTTTATCCCCCATAAAAATATTGTAATCAACTTTTCCACGGACTCCCTTTACAGAATAATTATTTGATTTCTGCCAAAAAAGACATTTATATTCAGGCAATCGCGAATAATTTGATAGCCATAAAGGAAACTCATGTTTTAATTTCCCTTTCAAATAATCGGTATAGAAACGATAATTGCAATAAATAATAGGGCGCACACCCAGCTTACCTTCTACAACTTTCAACCAAGCAATCGCTTCGCTTGCAACAATTGACGGATCAGGCATTATAGGTACCCATTCGATATCCAAAACCGGAGGAAGATCACCCGCCTGTAACGCTGCCGTTTTCAAAAAATTTTGGGCCTGCCAATAACCGGGAGAGGAATATGAAAAATAATGATAGGCACCAGTTGGAATATGTAAACGTCGCGCCTCTTTTCGATAGCTTCTATATTTTGAATCAATTTTTGAAACACCTTCGGTAGCCTTAAAAAAAATAAAATCAGGTTTCTGCTTTGCAAGCACTTCCCAATCAATTGTACCCTGATGATGCGACAAATCCAACCCCCATATTTTTTCCTTCTGCACTCCATAATCCAAAGAAGTTACCGAGGAAAGAATCGCCGCCGAGGCCGAAAGAAAAGTGATAGCAAAGAGAAAGAATAAAATATTTTTTTTCATATACTGCGGAAAATGCAAAACACACGTGATGATGCGAGTGCTTTTATTACAATACAATATATCCTAGCATCTTTCTAACGCCTGCTTAATATCGTCAATAATATCATCTACATATTCCAAACCAACAGAAACGCGAATTAGACCTGGTGTAATGCCGACCTTGGCACGCTCTTCATCCGACAGCTTAGAATGTGTCGTACTTGCCGGATGTGAAGCAATACTTCGTGAATCGCCTAAGTTTGGCGTGAGCGAGAGCAATTCCAATGCATCCATAAATTTACTACCTGCTTCAACTCCACCCTTCAATTCAAAACACACAATTCCTCCACCGGCTTTCATTTGCTTTTTTGCGATTTCATATTGTGGATGGCTGGGTAGAAAGGGGTACTTTACCCAAGCAATCTTATCGCTTTTTTCCAATTCGGTCGCCACTTTCATAGCACTTTCACAATGACGCTGAATACGTACATCCAAGGTTTCTAAACTCTTACTCAGCACCCACGCATTAAAGGGAGAAAGTGTAGGACCTGAATTTCTACAAAATAAATATATTTCGTGTACCAATTCTTTTTTACCTACAACCACACCCCCCAAAACACGACCTTGACCGTCCATCCATTTTGTAGCAGAGTGTATAACTAAATCAGCTCCAAAGTCAACAGGAGTCTGTAAAACAGGTGTCGCAAAGCAATTATCCACATTATAAATAAGATTGTATTTTTTTGTCAGTATCCCTACTGCTTCTAAATCCAACAATTCTAATTGTGGATTAGTGGGTGTTTCCACATATACCATCCTGGTATTAGGCTTTATTTCCTTTTCCCAAACGCTCAGATCATCAGCAGGAACAAATGTATATTCTATACCAAACTTATCTAAAAACTTGGTAACGACAGTCACGGTGCCGCCAAAAATAGAGCGGCAGCAAAGCAGATGATCTCCCGCCTTTAATAGGGCCATAAATGAACTAAAAACTGCAGCCATACCGCTGGCTACAGCAAAACCCGCTTCTGCTTTCTCCATTGCGGCAACTTTGTTCGCAAATTCATCCACCGTTGGGTTGGTATATCGGCTATAAATATTATCTTCTGTTTCTCCGGCAAAAGCCGCTCGCATATCGTTGGCACTTTCAAACACGAAACTGCTTGTTAAAAATAATGGAGTAGAATGTTCCATTTCATTGGTCGTGGGTGTTTGCAGCCGGATGGCTTGAGTTTGTGGATGTAATTTTTTCGTCATTGTATTATCTGTCAAAGTTGTAAAATAAAAATTATCTCTAGAATCAAAGACTGATTCCTTCCTACACGGAAAAAGTAAATTTGGTAAAGTCAACACCAACAAAATAGTTACTTCCCGTTTAAAATCAACTGGTATTTGATCGCCGCACCTGCTGCGCGTAGGGTGGCTGCTACCGAACAATATTTATCCAAAGATAAATCTATAGCCCGGCGAGCGTTTTCTTCACTTACCTCCCCACTAATAATAAAAGTGAGTAAAATCTCTTTCCAAAGTGAAGGTTCTTTCCCAGCTTCCCGATCTGCATCTATGACCACTTTATAGTCATTTACCTGCTGACGTTTTTTTTCTAAAATGCTCAACACGTCAATGCTGGTGCAACCAGCCAATGCATTTAACAAAAGTTGCATAGGTCTTGCGCCGTAGCCTTCACCGCCCATTTCTGGTTTGGTATCCATTCTGGTAATAACGCCATTTTCATCCGTAGAGTCAAAAGCATAATGTTCATTCGCTCGAATTAATTCTATTTTCGCCATGTTCTTTATAATTAGGATGGCAAAATTAGTCATTAATCGAATAACTTCTCCATTAAAAAACGACGTTATGTCATTTATTTGTTATAATCAGGCATGTGGATAAGCCAAATCATCAGAAAACTTAAATTGGAATTATCTTTGTCCTTCCATTAGAAATTATTATTCAAATTTTAAATTAATAACTATGGCTTTAGAATTTACAGACGCCAACTTTGATACCGAAGTCGTGGCCAACGATACATTAACATTAGTGGACTTTTGGGCTGAATGGTGCGGACCTTGTCGCGCTATCGGACCAGTTGTAGAAGAATTGGCTAAAGATTACGAAGGAAAAGTGAAAGTGGGCAAATTAAACGTCGATAACAATCCTGATGTAAGCGTGAAATACGGCATTACTTCTATTCCTGCAATTTTGTTTATCAAAAATGGTGAAGTGGTAGACAAGCAAATTGGAGCTGTGCCCAGATCAGTTTTGGAAAACAAAATTAAAGCACACCTTTAAGAATTAGTCAATAAACTGATTCCTTAATTAGTTAATGAGTAGATCGATCAATAAATTGAAGAATTAGTTTATTGATCGATTTTTTTTGCAAAAAACCTACATTGAAAGCAAATTCCTATACTTTTTCAAGAACTTGAAACTGATAATGATATGTACCAATAAAATAAGTGAATACACAGAAAAAAATACCAATAACCCTTTTAGCATATTATAAATATCCCTTCCAGAAACCTTTGTACTGCTTTGTTGCGTAAATGAATCGACCATTTTATTAATAACGGTCATTACCTCAGCGGGCCGAACAAATACTGTAACCGTGCTTGCAATTATTTCAACTATAAAAATGAAGCTGATAAAACCATTAATGCGTATCCAGTCTTTAGTATTGGCTTTTGCAGGAGCTCCCAAAAGGATGTTCTTTCTGAAAAAGATGATAGACTTAAAAGAATAGATAAGTACACAAACAAATATAAATGAACCAATCAAGCTGGAGGGGTTTCCCAAGGACATCAATACAACCGGCAGCGTAAAAAAAGCCAGCAAATAAGTGATGGGCAAAATAATTGCCGTGATTATCTTATAAATTCGCTCTATCGTCATTTTATAATTCTTTCATTAATTTTAAAAACAATTCCATAGCCTGCAATTTTTTTTCGTCAACAGTAAAACTGATATCTTGCGTAAAATATTTATATAAATCGTAAGTAGGATACGGGTTTTCAGCGATTACCATATCTAAATTATCTAACCCCATTTTGTTGGCAACATTAAATTTTTCGATAAAATCCTGAGGCAATACTTTGTTGGCAATCCACGCCGCCATTAAAAAAGGTAAGCCCGTAAATATCGTCCATTCGTCGGCCAAATCATAAATATATTTTTTAGGGTCGACAACGGCTTTTTGTTCAAAAACTCGATCACCAATAATTACTCCCGCTGTTGTTCCACCAATTTCATCGATGTAATTATCAGAAGCTTCTTCAAATACGACTTCCTTTTTCCAGTAATTTTTCAACAATACTTTACAAAGATTTACGGAAGAGAAACTCTGATAATCGAGTAATACTTTCTCTATCTTTTCTATGGGAACATCACTAAAAAGGCAAACTGTTTCAACCGGTCCAACAGACCCGATACAATAATCTGAATAAATATGCCATTCACTCATTTGTAGAATAAATGCAACAGGAATCAAACCCATATCCACTTCATTATCCACAAGCATTTGGCCAATTTTAGAAGGATAATCTTCTATCAAATCCATCTGCTGCATCAAAGCATTGTCCCGTTTAATACCGTATAATAGAGGTTTTGTATTTAAATAACTTACCGCGGCCACTCTTATCTTCTCCAAATTGTTCTATTTTTGCCGGCAAAGATAACGATAATCACGCAACTTAAATCTTAGTAAAAACATAATTGAATGGAACTCAACAACCTTACCGCCATCTCTCCCATCGATGGCCGCTATCGCAGACAAGTAGCACACTTGAGCGATTTTTTCTCGGAATTTGCTTTGATAAAATACCGGGTATATGTTGAGATAGAATATTTTATCTTTTTGGCGGATAAAAAGTTCTTCAAATTATCGCCTACTGTGAGAAAAGCACTTCTACATGTCGCCAAAGAATTTTCCACCGAAGATGCAGCTCGTATCAAAGAAATAGAGAAAGTTACCAACCACGACGTGAAAGCCGTGGAATATTTCTTAAAAGAAAAAGTAGAAGATTTAAAAATCGGCGACGTAAAAGAATGGATACATTTTGGATTAACTTCTCAAGATATCAATAATACTGCAATCCCATTGAGTTGGAAACACGCAATGGAAAACGAATATCTACCGTCGCTCGTGAATTTGCAAAATAAATTACAGTCAATGGCTGGCGAATGGAACAATATCCCTATGCTGGCTAGAACCCATGGACAACCTGCATCACCAACGATTTTAGGGAAAGAAATCATGGTTTTTGTAGAAAGAATTCAAAACCAAATTTCTTTATTTTCATATATTCCGTTTGCGGCAAAATTTGGTGGTGCTACCGGGAATTTCAATGCCCATCAAATTGCTTTCCCTAAAAAAGATTGGGTAAAATTTGGAAATGAATTTGTTGAAAACAGGTTGGGTTTGCAAAGAATGCAGTTTACTACCCAGATAGAACATTACGATAATTTAGCAGCACATTTCGATACTATTAAGAGAATCAACAACATTCTCATCGATCTTTGCCGCGATATTTGGACTTATGTTTCGATGGATTATTTTAAACAGAAAACCAAAAAAGGTGAGGTTGGATCTTCGGCCATGCCGCATAAAGTAAATCCGATAGATTTTGAGAATGCAGAAGGCAACTTAGGCATTGCAAATGCGCTACTGGAACATCTTTCAGCAAAATTACCCATCAGCCGTTTGCAAAGGGATTTAACTGATTCGACTGTTTTACGCAATCTGGGAACACCTGTAGCGCACACTTTTATTGCACTGAATTCTATTGAAAAAGGGCTAGGGAAATTAATTCTGAACGAGGCCAAATTAAATAATGATTTGGAAAACAATTGGGCAGTAGTTGCTGAAGCCGTGCAAACCATTTTACGTCGCGAAAACTATCCAAACCCTTATGAGGCCTTGAAAGAACTAACACGTGGAAAAGCAGTGATAACCAAAAAGGATATCCATACTTTTATCAGTACCCTCAAAGTTTCAGCAGAAATTAAAAAAGAATTAAAAGCAATCACACCGCAGAATTATGTCGGCGTTTCCCCAAAGTATTAACAGGCAAGTAAATAATTTAAGGAGATTGATTTGGTACGCTCACAATGGCAAAATTCCGACATCATGGCGAGGAAGGTTTGACCTAAGCAATCTCCCAAGCTCCGCCAATTACAATCTTTGCAAATATTTCATACATTCTTGTAAAGCGACCTTCCAACTCCTTGGTTGAATATGATAATCTTTTTGTAAGTCCAGATTATCCAAAACTGAATAATGTGGACGTTTTGCGGGCGTTGGAAACTGAGCAGTAGTAATAGCATTTACTTTGCAACCCGAGCCAGATATTTCTTTAATCGCTATTGCAAAATCATACCAAGAGATGACTCCCTGGTTGGTATAATGATAGGTTCCAAAATGTTTCTTTTCCGAAGAAATTATCTCCGCTATGGCCAACGCCAAATCACGTGCATAAGTAGGCGACCCGATCTGATCATTTACTACACTTATTTCTGGACGTTCATTCATTAATCGCAACATCGTTTTCACAAAGTTCTTCCCAAAAACACTATATACCCAGGCAGTGCGAATTATGATCGTTTGTTTGTTGTTCTGTAAAGCCAGTTTTTCTCCTTCAAGTTTCGTAAATCCGTAAAAATTAACAGGATTCGTTTCCCCATCTGTTCTATAGGGTGAGCTTCCCGTGCCATCAAAAACATAATCCGTAGAAAGATGGATCAGTATTGTATCAAACGCCTTGCATTTCTGAGCAATAAAACCAACAGCCTCCGCATTTATTTTTTCTGCCAAACCACGTTCTTCTTCGGCTTTATCAACAGCAGTATATGCCGCACAATTGATAAAATATTTTGGCCGGTGCTCTTGAAATGCTTTGGAAATAGAGTTTTCGGAGAATAAGTCCAGATCCTCTCTAGCCAAAAACACCCAATTAAACTGAGGGTAAGAAACGTGTAACAACAATAATTCACTGCCCACTTGCCCATTCTTTCCAGAAACAATAACGGTAGGTTTAATCATATTTTTATTTACAGAAATCTAGAATATGTTGTGTAATAAATTGCAATTGCTCTTCATCCATTTCTGTATGGATAGGCAAAGAAATAACACGTTCAGTCAGCCAATCCGTTACCGGCAGATCGTATTTTTCGGAAAAGTTCTCAAACATTTTTTGTTTATGTCCAGGTACCGGATAATAAATCATAGCCGGAATATTTTTACTCGCCAAATGTGCCTGTAATGCATCCCTATCGACGCCTTCTAGCACCAAGGTATATTGATGAAATACATGATTGCTATACTCAGCACGAACAGGCGTCTTTATTTTTGAATGATGAGCAAAGGCTTTGTCATAATAATCGGCTACCATATTGCGCGCTGCGATATAATCGTCTAACTCTTTCAACTTTATATCAAGAATAGCGGCTTGAATCGTGTCTAACCGAGAATTGCAGCCAACGACCTCGTGATAATATCTTTTAGCGGAACCGTGTGAGGCAATGATTTTCATTTTCTCAGCGAATTCCTCATTATTAGTAAATATAGCGCCACCATCACCGTAACCACCTAAATTCTTCGATGGAAAAAAGGAAGTCGTACCCATATCTCCAATAGTACCAGTTTTCTTTTTTGTACCATCTTTCATAATGATATCGCAGCCCATCGCTTGAGCATTGTCTTCAATTACAGTAATATTATGTTCTTTTGCTAATTGCATCAAGGCTTCCATATTGGTAGCCTGACCGTACAAATGTACCGGAACAATGGCTTTTGTCTTGGGTGTAATTGCTTTTTTTACAGATTCAATATCCATACAAAAAGTTTCCTTATCCACCTCTACAAACACAGGTTTCAATCTCAATAAAGCAACAACCTCTGTTGTAGCAATAAATGTAAAGGAAGGGGTAATTACTTCATCCCCTGGTTGTAAATCAAGCGCCATCAAGGCTATTTGTAGCGCGTCAGTTCCGTTAGCACAAGGAATTACGTGTTTTACACCAAGATAGGCAGAAAGGTTCCGACAAAAATCATTTACTGGTTTACCATTAATAAAAGCCGAGCTTTCCAGAACTTCAATAACTGCTTTATCTATTTGTGGTTTTATTCTTTGGTATTGACTTTTTAAGTCAACCATTTGTATCGGACGCATAAGATTATTTTTAGAAGGTGCAAAAATAAGTAATAATGATGGTTATATAGGGCAAGCGCACTTGCGATTTTTTATTTGAATAACCTATTTCATTTTTGGTCATTAATATTTAAACTTCTATTTTTGCAGCCATTCAGCAAAAAGGCTCGGTAGCTCAGCTGGATAGAGCAACTGCCTTCTAAGCAGTAGGCCATTGGTTCGAATCCAATCCGGGTCACACAAAAACGCCTGATTTTCAAGCAATTAAGCGTTTTTAACTACTATTATTTTTCTGCATTTCGATAGACTATCACAAAAGTTGTCACAAAAAAATCGAAATGTTATGAAACAATTACCCAACAATTGCCGTGTAGGCAAGTTCTCAGTAAGCCCCAATAATTGGAAAACCACAAAGGCAGACATATCAAAACCATGGACCATTACCTATTGGTTTTATGATGATAATTTAGGAACAAAAAAACAAGTTCGAGTCCAGGGGATGAACCACGCTGAAACTCAAAGTGAGCGAAAATACTTTACCATCCAAATTCTGGAAGATGAATTGACCACTTTGAAAGATGGGTATAATCCCATCACTGAAATTTTCTATCGGAGGAAAATACAGGAAGTCGAGCCTGAAACCCCTTTTGGTCAAGCACTTAAATTTGCGCTAACGAAAAAGAAATGTACGCCCAAACACCTGAAGGAGTTAGAATCATATATTAATAATATAATTGGAGCTTATGAAGAACTTAAAATGCGCATTCCTATTGGCAGCATTCAAATAAAACATCTTACTCGCATATTTGATAAGCTTTCTGAAAGAAAAACATGGAGTGCAAACCAGCATAATGTACATCGTAAATCATTATGTGCAGTTATAGAGGTCTTAGATAAATACGGTGCCGTAATCGTAAACTTCGCAAAAAAATTGCCAATCGAAAAGGACATTATCCGAATTAGAAAAATTCTTACAAAAGATCAGATTACAAAGATCTTCAATCACTTGAAAATAAAAAATTATTCGTTTTGGCGATTTGCGAATATATTTTTTTATTCAGGATGTCGGGAATCTGAACTACTTCGATTACAGGCTAGAGACATAGATTTAGAACACAGAGAATTTAAAATAATCGTTTATAAAGGTGCTCAAGCGTTTGAGGATATTCGAGCAATTACCGAAGCAGCATTACCACATTGGGTTGAGATAATGGAAATGGCTAAATCAAAAGAAGATTACGTATTTGGAAAAGGCCTTGTGCCGGGATCTATTAAAATTCCTCCAATACAAATTACAAGACGCTGGCGTAATCAAGTAAAAAACAAATTCGAAATTGATGTCGATTTTTATGCACTAAAGCATCTCTATCTCGATATGGTTTCGGAAAGCACAAATCTATTAACTGCCTCTAATGTTGCCGGTCACACAAACATCAAAACAACTAAGAAGCATTACACTGTGAACGAGAAAAGGCGTGAATTAGATATTGCCAAGAATTTGAAAATAAGTTTTGTAAATAAAGTTGGATAGATCACCGACGTCTTAATAGTTTTTTAAGATCGCATTACCTTTTACTATACCCCCTATTTTGGGTGTAAAAACGCAAATTCTAAAAAAATATTACCACCTTTGTTCTAAATAATTAAATCATGAAATTCAAAGATGGATTTTTACCAGAAATAGGAGCCAATATAGAGGAATTAAGGGCAGCAATCAAACATTATGAAGATATGTTATTTTCCAATTCAGAAAGTGCAACTGCCAGATATTATGGCGGTACTTGTAAATACAGATTGGGTATAAAAACGGGAAATGAAAAATTAATAGATGCGGGCAATGAGGAAATTTATTCTGCCGCACTTTATTTCCAAAAAGATGCTGTTCGTTATAGTGCCTTATGGTCAAAGCTTTCTAATCCAGCCTTTGCGCCCACCCATTCGTAAAATCCTCCATCTTCTTGTTTCGTTCCGCTAGATCAGCATAATATTCGCCCTGGAATGCGTTCATATATTTTACTACTGCATCCGGGTTTTTATTCTTCAGGACCGCATTGAATGTATTGGAACCAAAATTGCCATCTTCAATAAGATCGGGATAATCAGTAGCATTGTGATTTAAAATATTCAAAGCGCGCTGTAAATGACGAATAGCTATACCATTTCCAATGTTTACAGACTGATCAAATACCTCGGCAGCAAGGTTGATAGGGAACTTATCCAGCTGCCGATCGCAACAATAAAAAACACTATTATTTTAATTAAGATCATTGTTTATGATTTTGAATTTGTTATCGGGAAATTTGTTTTCTAAATCCTTTATCGTTTCCATAGCATCAGGCATGGTGAAGTCCTTACCTAGTTCCTTTGAGTACCAAAAAGCATATTTAATTTTTCCGACCCCATCAGATACGAATAGTACCAGTGAAGAGAAGCTTTTGAAATTACAGGATTTGCATAAAGCGTTGTTAGACCAAAGAAAGACGCTGTTCAATGGCGATCCCGTAACAGCAGTAGAGACAAGGCTACGGGCATCCGTCCATGCCGCGAAGCAGGCATTGGAGGAAGAAAGAAAAACAGCAGAAAAAATTCAAAGCGATATCACCCGGGGCCAGGCGCAACAGGAGCAATTAGGAAAAGATATAAGCGCTTTGTCTCAACAGGAATCAGCGCTAAAAGAGCAGCTCTCTGCCTGGCTCACCGGACACCATCAACAACACGGAGCAGCACTGACCCAGGAGGAACTTTTATCCCTTTTAGCCTTTACCCAGGATTGGATAGAAAAAGAAAGGGCCGCCTTACGGGCGATAGACGATGCGGTGATGCAGGCGACATCCATTTGGGAAGAACGAACAAAAGCATTAGCCGCACATGACGGCCAACGGCCTTCCGAAAGCACGCCGGAAGCGCTGAACGCCTTACGAACAGAAACGCAGGAGCTATTCAGGCAGCATACGCAAGAAGCCCATGAAATTGACTTTAAGCTAAGAGAGGATACCTTAAATAAGCAGCGCATCGGCACCTTGTTGCAGGACATAGAAAAGCAGACCGCTGTATTTGAAAACTGGGCGAAGCTCAATGAGCTGATCGGCTCGGCCGACGGTAAAAAATTCCGCCAGATTGCCCAAGAATATACTTTGGATGTACTGTTAGGCTATGCCAATATTCATTTGGAAGTGCTCAGTAAACGGTATGTCCTGCAACGCATTCCGGGTTCCTTAGGCTTGCAGGTCATAGACCAGGACATGGGCGATGAAGTGCGCACGGTATATTCCCTGTCTGGTGACGAATCTTTTCTCGTTTCCCAGGCGCTGGCATTGGGCCTGGCCTCCTTGTCCTCTAGCCGCATGAAGGTGGAATCTTTATTTATTGATGAAGGTTTCGGTTCGCTTGATCCTGCAACATTAAATATCGCTATGGACGCGATGGAACGCCTCCATAACCAGGGACGGAAAGTGGGGGTAATCTCCCATGAGATGGTTATTTGACAGAGAATTATCGGACGAAGAAGTTTCGGTTTGTGCGAAGGAAAAATTAGAAAATGACGAAGACGAAAATGAAGAAACAGTATGCTGACAAGAACACCAGCCACTAATAACTAGGCTTTCATTTTGCCCAACGGCCAAGAAATGAAAGCCCTGTTGAACGGAATCTTTGGTAGCCATCTGCTTTATGGGGTTAATT
>NZ_JBNQGD010000177.1:0-2857 GCF_050436765.1 Arachidicoccus sp.
CAGAATAAGGTCCCCATCGATTTTATTAGTACACATTCCTATGGTGTAAGTCAGGGTTTCCTTGATGAATATGGGAATAGGGGCACCATATTAAGTAAAAATCCTAAGAGTGTAAGTGGCGACGTGATTAAGGTACGTAAGGAAATTAAAGAATCAACAATGCCTGATTTGCAATTACATTTTACAGAGTGGAGTTCATCTTATACGCCTGCAGATCCCATTCATGATAGTTATCAGGAAGCAGCTTATGTACTTCAAAAATTAAAACAAGTAGGTAATGCTGCGAACTCAATGTCTTATTGGGTTTTTACCGATATTTTTGAAGAGCCCGGACCTCGTTTTACGCCATTTCAGGGAGGGTTCGGAATGATGACGATTCAAGGAATAAATAAGCCTGTATTGTATGCTTACAGGTTTCTGAACCATTTGGGAAATATTGAATTAAAGAATGATGATTCCGATTCTTGGGCCTGTAAAGATTCATCGGGAAATATTCAAGTGCTTGCCTGGAATTGCACTAATACGCTTCCAGATTCTGTGAATGACCAACAATATTATATCCGTGACTTACCTGCAAAACCGATAGGAGAATTAAAAATTCATATAAAAGATGTACCGGCTGGAAAGTATGCGCTCAATGTATATAAAATAGGTTATAAGAGTAATGATGCTTACTCTGCCTATTTGTCGATGGGCGCACCATCGCAATTGGATAGACAACAGGTTTTACAAATAAAAAAACAAAATGATGGTTCACCTCTATTACAGAAGATTATTACTGTAAAAAATGGCGTTCCTTTTTCAAGCGAATTAAATCTTCGGGAGAATGACGTTTATTTTTTAAAACTTATAAAACTTTAAGATGAAGATAAAAAAAGGAATCATCTTTTTTATTGGGCTTTTGTTTGTCATGAATGCAAAGGCCCAATTACCCACCGCTCAAGCGGTTGCCCATCAGATGACTGTTGGCTGGAATTTAGGTAACACGCTTGAGGCTGTGTGCGGTGAAACCGCTTGGGGGGGTGCGATTATCACGCAGCGGTTAATCGATAGTGTAAAGGCTTTAGGATTCAATACGGTAAGAATACCTTGTGCTTGGAACTGCCATAGCCATAATGGCGTGATTGATTCTGGTTGGTTGGCTCGTGTGAAACAAGTCGTAGATTATTGTGTAAACGATGGGATGTATACGATTCTCAATATTCATTGGGATGGTGGGTGGTTGGAAAATAATTGTACTACTACTGCACAGGCGTCTGTGAATGCAAAGCAGCAAAATTACTGGACTCAAATTGCCAATTATTTTAATTCCTATGACGAGCATTTACTTTTTGCTAGTGCCAATGAACCCAATGTTAGTGATTCTGTAGGAATGTGTGTTTTACTATCGTACCATCAAACTTTTATAAATGCTGTGAGAGCAACCGGTGGAAATAACAGTTCCCGATCACTCATTATTCAGGGACCGTCTACTGACATTTCAAAAACAAATAGTTTGATGAATACCCTGCCTACAGATAATATTCCAAATCGTCTAATGGTGGAAATTCACTATTATACACCTTACCAGTTTTGCCTGCTGGCAAAAGATGCGAGCTGGGGAAATATGTTCTATTATTGGGGTAAAGATTACCATTCTGCTACCGATACTATTCATAATGCGACATGCGGAGAAGAAAGTTCACTGGATTCAGCTTTTCAATTAATGAAAACTAAGTATGTTGATCATGGTATTCCTGTTATTGTAGGAGAATATGCCGCCATAAAGCGCCATCTTACTAACCCTTCGGATGAGGCACTTCACCTGTTATCCCGATTGCATTTTTATAGGTATTTAGTGTGTTCAGCAAAGAATAAAGGGTTAATTCCATTTTGTTGGGATATAAATATGGGGATTTTTGATCGAAGTGCCGACAGTGTATTAGATCGGGATGTCGTTAACGCCATTATGGAAGGTGCTGGCAAATCTTATGTAAGGCTTAGTCATCGCGCAAGTGGATTACCCATTGATGGAATGTATCGAACACGAAGCGATTCCAATGCTATACAGTGGAGCAATAACGGAACTCAAAAATGGAGAATGCTTCCGGTGGGTGGATATATGGAGTTTGAAAACAAGGCTACAGGTCCTTACTTAGATGCAATGTATAATTATATAAATGGCTCTCCTGCTTGTCAAGATGGAGACCCGACAACAGTTTGGCGTCAAAGCGGTACGCAAAAAATACCAATTGATTTAGTTATCGATTGGGGAAAAGAAGAAAACTTAATTGGAAATTTGACAGTCAAGGAGAATTTTCCAACATTCAAAACAATCGATTGTGGCAAACTGAAAAGTTTTCCGTAGAAAAAGTTCGTTAGGTCGAATTCAGCGCTTTGAAAAATACAGAAGGTAATGATAATGTGGGTTATGCTGAATAAGAGTGATTACAAACTAATTTAATAGAATGAATTTTATATAAAATACGCTAAGAAAGAATATAAAAATTACACAATTAATGATAAAGACAACCTTTCAAAAAATGAACTCAGTAGCAACAAAAATTATTATAACCTTTGTTGCGCTTGTATTAATGTTAACCAATGTTTCTGCTCAAAATAATAATGATGCGGTATTGGAATCGAAGATTAGTACTGTAATTAATAAAATGACACTTGCAGAAAAGATAGACATGTTGCATGGCAATGCTTTATTTTCCTCGGCTGGCGTCAATCGTTTAGGAATTCCTGAGTTGACTTGCGACGATGGACCTCTTGGTGTACGTGAAGAAATAAAACGTTTTGACTGGGCATCCGCTAATTGGACAACCGATTCTGCTATCTTTCTTCCAAACGGTTCAGCAATAGCAGCAACCTG
>NZ_JBNQGD010000178.1:0-4491 GCF_050436765.1 Arachidicoccus sp.
CCATGAAAAAATATAGCCTACTGATAATTGCCTTATTTGGTATAGCCGTTTGCATCAAAGCACAGGCTAACGCTGATATCGCAAAGTCGTTTGTACAGAATATTTCCACAGCAAAATATCAGGATGCCTTAACACTCACCGATAGTGCCTTTCAAAAGGCCGTAAGCGAAAACAGGCTGGAAGAGATATGGGCTGCAATAGAGCAAAGAATAGGCTCTTTTACAAAGATTGATTCAGTAATCACCGATGCAAAATCGGTAACAGTCGATGCAGATTTTGAAAAAGCGCAGCAGCCTTTGAATTTTTATTTTAATCAGGATCATCAAGTAGTGGGATTTTTTCTTGGACATGCCGTTAATAAATCGGCTCTTTCTGATACCTCTGTTTACCCGGAAAAAGATTTTTCTTTGGTGACGCCAGCAGGAACGCTAAAAGGCCTGCTAACCTCTCCTTTAAATGCAACCGCACAAACACCTGTTGCCATTATCATTGCAGGCAGTGGACCTACCGATAAAGACGGAAACGATGCGCAGATGGGTTTGTACACCAATGACTATAAATTGCTAGCGGACGCCTTAGCAAAAAATGGTGTTGCCTGTTTGCGCTACGACAAAAGAATGGTTGGTGAAAGCAATAATTTCTCTACGGATGAAAGCAAATTACGCTTTGATGATTACGTCAACGATGTAGATAGTTTGATTGTCTCTCTTAGAAGAAATTATACAAAAATATTTCTTATTGGTCACAGCGAAGGTTCTTTGGTGGGCATTTTAGCAGCTGAGAAAATGAATCCGGCGGGTTTTATTTCTCTTGCAGGTGCCGGTGAAAATATTGCTGATATCTTAAAAAAACAACTTTCCACTTTACCGCAGGCACAAAGTATTGATAGTATTTTAAATGAATTGAGAAATGGTAACCTGGTAGCCAATACACCCAAAAATCTACAATCACTTTTTCGTGCTTCCGTAC
Source organism: Arachidicoccus sp. (assembly GCF_050436765.1). Classification (NCBI taxonomy): domain Bacteria; kingdom Pseudomonadati; phylum Bacteroidota; class Chitinophagia; order Chitinophagales; family Chitinophagaceae; genus Arachidicoccus; species Arachidicoccus sp. The sequence continues at coordinate 970 of NZ_JBNQGD010000178.1, forward strand.
AGCCTTATCTAATTTCATGGATGAAATATAATCCGGAAGTGGAAATAGCCAAATTATCGTGTCCCGCATTAATATTACAAGGCAATACCGATTTACAGGTGAGTCTACAAGATGCCACTAACTTGAAAAAAGGTAATCCGCAAGCGCAGTTAAAAATCATTGCCGGCATGAACCATATTTTAAAAGACGCGCCTATGGAAAGGCAAGCCAATATTGCTACCTATGCCAACCCTTCTCTCCCATTGAATCAGGAATTGGTAGATACGATAGTTGGGTTTATCCATGCTGTACCCGCACTTGTACAGCGTGACACACAATAATGGGTATATCCTACCGGTAATCTCCACGTTGCTCCTTATGCTGTCCTTTCATAGCAGAGGAGAATTTATCATCCTTGCTGTCTACCCTACCGCTATCAATCAAAACAAAGAGTTGCGCAGAAATAAATAATTTTACGAATATGCGAAACGATTTATTGTCAAAAGCTTCTGGGTACCGTATCGCTAATCAGCATTCTTATCGTAAAGACGACACCGTACCGAAAGCTGCAGTGTAACTACCTGAAACTGCAGCCGAAAATCTCCAAGAAGCGCCATCTGCAAACGTGTCAAAAAACATGGCAAAACAGCCTCCGACTAGTAAAGCCAATAAAGAATTGGAAGTCTGTTTACCATTCGGCGACTGAGTGAAGCTAAGCCAATGGCCTTCGGTTTGTTTACTGTAGGTAACCTGAAGTTCTGCAGAGACATAAAGACACCACTTGGCATCTGCACAACGGGGAGAATATCAGTTCTTGAAATTTTAACTGTTCAAAATACCGTCTGGCGGACAAACTTCCAGCGGCTATTTTTGAAAATCCCAGCTATATTCGTACCTTGACCCTGAATTGAAAACAATAAATGATATGAACAACAAAGTATCAGAAAAAATTTATTTTTTAGGTTCAAGGCTTAATAATGAAGAGTCCATTATCCTAGAAAAAAAAGAAAAAATGGATTTCGCTTTTTTTGCTAGCTTGGAAGAAGTGAAAGCTCTTTTTTGTCAAGCTTATGATCTTCTACTGGCACCTTCCTTCAAGCCCTCTTTCCCTCCAAGTAAAGAAGAAATAATATATCATCGTGGCTTTTCAAAATTGATCGGGTTTTATCCGGTAATTCTGGAAATGAATAAAGAAAGCTACACGCTAGATGTGCTTAAATGGAAGTGTCCTGGTGTACAGATATACCAAACGGACGATAAATTTTTTGGAGAGACGGACTACTATCACATGGCTATGCGGCCGGGATTCCTCAAAACCTATGAAGTACTTGACATTGTACACGATATTGAAACGACTCCTTATGTCGGGCCTGATGGCAACATGGTTTTAAGGATTAACAAGGTCTCCTATCGCGATTCATTGAAACCCCAGCCACCCCTTAAACCCTTTAGCGAAGAAGAAATAAAAAATATACTTCGCAAAAGAGGATACTTATAGAAATTTTTGATGCTAATGAATCAAATTTCAATTCTATGCGTTTATAATAGGAAAAATTAGCGCAGCATTTTTTAATAAGTAAGTAAAATTACAAAGCAACAATCTCATAGCGAAACAAGAGAGAATACCAGAAATTTCCAGCAGGTGCTATCGAACGATTTCCACAAAACAGTATAACAGCAACAAGGAGTCAGGAAGCCTTTATCGACATATTTTTGTAGTATATTACATTTTTATGTACATAATATTGTGCAATATTACTATTTTATGTACATAAAATAGTCGTTATGAACAGGCAGGTAATGAATCAACTTATTAAATGGAAGGGGTCTAAAAGTAGAAAGCCCTTGATTATCAGGGGTGCAAGGCAGGTCGGGAAAACTTGGCTGATGCGCGAATTCGGCAAAAGCCAATATAAAAAGGTCGCCTATGTGAACTTGGAGAGCAGCGGTTCTATAAGAGCCGTATTTCAGGCAGATTTTAATATCAATAGAATTCTTCTGGCTATTCAGATTGAAACTGGTATTCAGATCGATCCGAATACAACCCTGATCATCCTGGATAAAATACAGGAAGCTGAAAAAGCTATCACATCACTTAAATATTTTCAGGAAAATGCGCCGGAGTATCATATTATTTGTGCAGGCTCCTTATTGGGGGTAGCCTTGCACAGTCACACATCATTTCCCGTTGGGAAAGTTGATTTTATTGACCTGCATCCATTAAATTTCATTGAATTTCTAGAGGCCACAGACAGGAAGCTCTTAGTCGAAGCACTAAAAAGCCATGATTGGATTCTTATCAACAGTTTTAAGGATCAACTTATTCAACATCTCAAGGAGTATTATTTTGTTGGCGGAATGCCGGAAGCCGTCAGTAGGTTTGCAGAAGACTTAGATATGAAAGGTGTACGGGAAATCCAGCGCCAGATACTCATAGCCTATGAACTGGACTTCTCTAAACATGCACCGACGGCAATTGCTGCGCGCATAAGAATGCTCTGGAACAGCATGCCCGCACAGCTCGCCAAAGAAAACAAGAAATTTATCTATGGAGCGCTTAGGCCTGGCGCAAGAGCAAAGGACTATGAACTGGCTATTTCCTGGCTCATCGACTGTGGGTTAATCACAAAAGTAAGCCGCATCTCAAAGCCCGCAATACCGCTTAAAGCATACAGCGACGAAACTGCATTTAAGCTATTCCTTGCCGATACCGGACTACTAGGAGCTATGAACAATCTGGATGTAAAAACTGTTATTGAAGGAAATTTGATATTTCAGGAGTTCAAAGGGGCGCTCACCGAGCAGTATGTCCTACAGCAACTCTTAACGATTGGCGAAGTGAATGTACACTATTGGTCTGCCGAAAATGCTCGAGCCGAAGTGGATTTTGTTTTGCAATACGAAGGGAAAATCGTTCCAGTGGAAGTAAAGGCGGAGGAAAATCTCAAAGCCAGGAGTTTAAGCGTTTTTTCGGAAAAGTATCGTTCAAAAATTTGCATCAGAACTTCCATGTCAGATTTCCGGCAGCAAGAAGGGTTGATTAATTTGCCTCTTTATGCGATTTCCGAAATAGGCAGCATAATTTAAACACCTGCCCAATCATTAAAAGCATATAATTAATTCTATAGCCTAATCTTATGATTTGAACCACAAACCTACTATGCCTATCTAGCTTTTTCTGATTTTCCTTTTTTGCTTTCGTGATAAGAAGCAAACACAGGGATATCCAATACGGCCCGAAGTTTTATTTGCGTTTCAAGAGTCAGATTTTCTTTTCCCTTCACCATTTTATTTACCTGTTGTGGGCTTACATGTAGTAATGCAACAAATTCTTTTTGTGACCAACCCAATTCATCCAATCTTTTTAAACCCTTAATGACAATCTACTGAGATTCATGCAGGATTACTCGGTTTTTAATGCGTTCTTTATTCCCTTTTAAAGTGTTTGTCTTTTCGTTAGACACCAAGGCTAAAAATTTATCTTTATTTGTCATTGTTATTCGCTTAAAAGTTCAAAGAAAGAATTCTCGTCAAATAGCGAAA
>NZ_JBNQGD010000179.1:0-4047 GCF_050436765.1 Arachidicoccus sp.
AATTGAAGAATCAGTGCAAACCAGGTGGTTAGCGCCCCCATAAAAGCATACCAAGAATAAAAGTTAGCATCTTTCTTCATTCGACAAAATTTATATTTAGTAAATTTAATTCTTTTCCTTTTTACTAAACGATTTTATCTGTCTTAGGAAAACTAATAAATAATTACTCTGCATTTTTTTCCGAACTTTGTCATGAATCGACCTTTCAGATAATTTAAAAGATACTTATGGATAACAATAAATTCAACATAGCGGTTTTAATAGATGGCGATAATGCACAACCGAAATTGATAAAAGAAATTCTAGAAGAAGTATCTAAATACGGGAAAGCTACTATCCGTAGAATATATGGCGACTGGACCAGTCAGCAAATGAACAGTTGGAAAGAAACCATCAATCAACACTCCATCAACCCTATCCAAAAATTTGCTTACACCACCGGAAAAAACTCCACCGACAGCTCCTTAATCATAGATGCGATGGACATATTACATGGTAGAAATATCGAAGGATTTTGTATCGTCTCGAGTGACAGCGATTATACAGGATTAGCAAAAAGAATTCGCGAGGAAGGCCTTTTTGTAATGGGCATTGGCGAAAAGAAAACTCCTAGTGCCTTTGTGCAATCTTGTGAGATATTTACTTATTGCGAAAACTTGAATGCAACCATTGAAACACAGCCGCAAACAGGAAAGGATAATAAAAATAAAGCTCCAAAAAATAAACCCAACACTTCCGTTATCGATAAAGCATTTAATATTTCTATCAATGAAGAAGAAGAAATTTATATTTCTACCGTCGGCACCAATCTCAGAAAGATAGATCCGAGCTTTGACCCACGTAGTTTTGGCTTCAAAAACCTCACACAAATGTTTGAAGGCTTGCCAAAATATAAAGTAATTAAAAATATGGTAAATGGACTTAATCACCCCATGGTAAAATTGAAATAATGAAATTGACCAAAGCTATTTCGTCCAATCAAATATAAAATAAGTTCGGTTCGAGCTCCATTATAGTAACCATAAGTAAACCTAAGCGGAATATCACATTCAGCAAAGAAATTTTAGCTTCAAAAATCTCTCTTAAAACCTTCCTTCAATTTAAACAGACCCGTTAGATCGAACGCTCTACCAGTAGCAAGTATGATATCCGGGCCCGGGAAAGCCGGCGGAACAACAAATAGAATATTTCGTGTTAGTGAAATTATTAACTAAAAAAAGCCGCCTCCACTTTTATGACTAGTTATCAAATGAAAAGTGGAAGCGGCTTGCAATTTTTTTTTGATCTAATTCCCTAGTTCACCCCATCCCCATTGATAATATTTTCAATGGCTGTGTCGTATTTGTTTTTCCAATCAGCGATAGTATCCCAACTTTCTCCATCCACTGTAATTTCGCCAGAAGTTACCATTCCTAATTTCGAGAACCCTATTTTCGCACTAGATAATTCGGCTTCAAAAGCAGTTATTTTGTCAGCCGAAATGGTCACTACTACGCGACTCTGCGCTTCACCAAACCAAAAAGCATCTTTTCTTAAGGCTGATTTATTTTCTACTTCGAACCCTAAGTCTCTATTAAAGCCTTTTTCCAATAGCGTCGTCATTAAACCACCCTCGCTAATGTCGTGCGCACTTTGGACCAACCTATTTTTTATCAGCGAAGCTACCACTTGCTGTAATGCAAATTCTTCCTCCAAATCAAATGTGGGCACATTGGAATATTCTACATTTTTTATTTTATGAATGTATTCCGAAGAACCAATATCATTTTTGCTTTCCCCAATTAAATAAATTACATCATTAGCGTGTTTGTAATCTAGCGTCATTTTGTTATTAATGTCGTCTAAAATGCCCACCATTCCAATCGTTGGTGTAGGATAAACCGGACCTGTCGGATTTTGATTGTAGAAACTTACATTACCTCCCGTAACCGGTGTATTAAACTTTCTACATGCAGCGCCCATTCCTTCCACCGATTTTACAAACTGGTAATATACTTCCGGATTGTAAGGATTACCAAAGTTCAAGCAATTGGTAACACCAATTGGCTCGCCACCACTGCACACAATATTACGGGCAGCTTCCGCTACAGCTATCTGCGCACCTACGAAGGGATCGGCGAAAACATATTTGCTATTACAATCTGTCGTCATCGCTAAAGCTTTCCCTGTTCCTTTTGCAATTACTACAGCCGCATCGCTTGGCGCATTAGTTTGTGTATTGGCCGTACCCACCATACTGTCATACTGAACCGTGACCCAGCGTTTATTCGCTATATTGGGAATTTGAATAACTTTTTCGGCAACAGACTTTAATGCTCCATTATCTTTTATATCTTCTATACCTTCGATTGAAAAAGCGTTCACTTTTTTCAAGTATTCAGGTTCGGTGTATTCGCGAGAATAAACAGGAGCGCCTCCACCTAATACCAACTCTTCAGCCGGAACAGAAGCCTCTAATTCTCCATTTAAATAAAAATTCAAGATCCCGTCATCGGTTACATAACCAATTTCGCTGCAAGGCAAATCCCATTTTTCAAACACATCTAAGATAGCTTGTTCTTTTCCTTTTTCTGCAACCAGTAACATTCTTTCCTGACTTTCACTCAAGAGCAATTCCCAGGCTTTCATATGGGCTTGACGCGTAGGCACCTTCTCTAAATCGATATGCATACCTACACCGCCTTTCGCGCTCATTTCGGCAGTAGAGCAAATTATACCCGCAGCACCCATATCCTGCATGCCTACGACCGCATTTGTTTCTAAAACTTCTAGACACGCTTCCAATAATTTTTTCTCCTGGAAAGGATCTCCTACTTGTACAGCAGGCAATTCTTCTGTACTTTCCTCTGTAATATTTGCCGATGCAAAACTTGCGCCCCCAATGCCATCTTTACCAGTGGCGCTTCCAACGAAAAACACCGGATTACCGTTCCCTTCAGCAATAGCACTCACTGTTTTTCCGGCCTTCACTATTCCAACACTCATCGCATTTACCAAAGGATTGGTATGATAACAGTCTTCAAAATATATTTCGCCAGCAACTGTCGGAACTCCGAAGCAATTGCCATAATGACCAATACCGTGAACAACTCCCGCAAGAAGACGTTGCGTTTTTTTATCGTTTAACTTCCCAAAACGCAAACTGTTTAATGAAGCAATCGGTCTCGCACCCATCGTAAAGATATCGCGTTGAATACCACCTACGCCCGTTGCCGCGCCCTGAAACGGTTCAATAGCACTTGGATGATTATGGCTTTCTATTTTAAACACAACACCAGATTCATTTCCTATATCCATCAAACCCGCATTTTCTTCTCCAGCAGCGACCAACATCCTTCCGCCATCACGAGGCAAGGTTTTCAACCATTTGATAGAATTTTTATAGCTGCAATGCTCACTCCACATTGCACTAAAAATGCATAACTCCGTGAAGTTGGGTGTGCGTCCTAATTTTTCCTTTATTAATTGAAATTCTTCCGCGGTTAAGCGACGTTCCTCTGCGTGTTTTACTGTGATTTCCATTAGAAAGATTGGTAAAAGATGATTGAAATGTCGCGCAAATTTAGGATAAAACTTGCAATGTTATAGTGCCGCTCTCATCTGTTTTTGTTTTTCCGTCTTTTCACTAAGATCAAAAATTATTTATCAATGTCCGTTCGCAGTTTCCAGAAATGCTTTTTTGCACTTAGGACTGCAAAATCCGAGGATTTTGCCTTGAAACAATGTGGTATCCGTCGCGGTCTTTTCATTCATTTTCATCCCACATACCGGATCTATGGAAGATGATAATGTCGGCATTGTCCGAGCCCTTTTAAACGGGATTATTTCCTGCACGTCATTTTCTGCGGGAACTTCAGTAATAGAAGCTACATCTAATAATTTGTAGTAAACTCTATCATTATCCACCCAGGCAACGATGACACTTTGTCCACCCGCTGCCCGTATCACAGGGTAAGAGGCCTGCGTATGGGGTAAAGTCACTTCTTTTTTACACAAACTCCTATCATTTATTTTATCGACCACAATCTTACTGTAGAATGAATCCTT
>NZ_JBNQGD010000180.1:0-2679 GCF_050436765.1 Arachidicoccus sp.
AATTAGTCAACCAAATTTAAACACCCTTTTTTTATTATATACATAAAACAAATTACAAAAAAAACTACAAATAATAATATCTCATAAAAACCATTCCATGCTAAAGCTCGGAAATTAACGGCATAAGGATAAAAGAAAATAACTTCTACGTCAAACAAGACAAATAAAATAGCTACCAGAAAGTATTTAATAGCCATTGGCTGCCTGGCATTGCCATGGGAGGTAATACCGCTGGAAAAACTTTCCAGCTTATCACTGGTTTTCCTTTTAGGCCCCAATAGTGAGGATACAAAAATCATCGTTGCCACAAAACCTGCAGCAAATATGATTTGAATGATTATTGGTATATAATTGGTGGCGATATCCGGATTTGAAATACTTACTAATAGCGAATTTAATGAATACATTCTTTTAAATTGAGTAACAAAAATAGTATATATCTATAAAAGAAAAAACTCTCTTAAAAAATTAAGAGAGTTTTTTTGAAATGAAATTTTAATGCTGTGTTGAATCTTTAGGTCTTTTTTCCGGATGTTTAGCGTAATAATCATCAATGGCTTTTTGTTGATCAATGGCTTTTTGTAATTGATCTACTGCGGATTTTGCGCTCACATTGGTAGGATCTAAATCGGCTATTTTTTGAAAAATAACTAATCCTTTTTTATAATCCTTTATATCATATACATAATAGGATCCTAATTTTCCATATTCCGCAATGATTAGATCTTTATTCTTAACTGTGTCTTTGCTTAAGAAGTTTATGTAATCATTAATAGCAGGAATAGCTTGTACGATAGTGCTGGTATCTTGCGCTAATTTCGTTTGTTCCAAATAGTAATAGCCGTAAGCTTGGTTAGGGTATTTGGTTTTATACAAAGTAAACATGCTGTCTGCAACAGGAAGATAGACAGCATTTATTCTTCCAGCTTCCAAAGCTGCTTGTCCTAAATTGAAAATATCAAGATTGGTGCGGGAAGCAGTATCTTTTGCATTATATAATTTTCTTAACCAATTATACTTGGCAATCGGTTTATTTGCTTTATCCAATGCATAAGCGATTGAATCGGCATAAACTGCTTTTTCTGAAGCAAGGGTATCCAAATCATATGCCTTAGTTAAATACGCAACAGCTGTGTCTTCCATTCCGGCAACGTCTTTATAGATAAATCCGGCAAAAGCATAGTCATAAGGTAAAACGTTTCCTGGAGCAACAGTTGTGAAGAATTTTTTAGCATAAGTCACTGCATTAGCGCTATCGCCTAAGCGGTGGTAATCAGCAGCCATTAACAAAGGCAAATGTGAATAGGTAGCGCAGGCACCGGATTCCATCTGTTTTGCTTTATTAAGAGATTCCTGATAACTACCTGTTTGGAATAAATAGTCAGCCTGAGAATATTGTACTTCACAACCATTATCAGAGTTTGCTACATATTTATCTAAATATTGTTTTGCCTTCGTAAAATCTTTATCCTTATAATAATTAAAATATCCTAAATAAATGGGTGCGAAAGTTGGGTCTGCTGTTATTCCTTGTTGATACCATTGATTCATTACATCAAAGTTATCTTGGGACTGAAAAATTAAACCCAAATGGTAATCTGCAGCAGCAAATTTTGGATCACGATTAGAGGCTTGTGTAAATGCGGAATAAGCATTACCACCCTGATCTCCACCTATTTTTAAGAAATTCAAACCTAAATATAAAGCGGAATAAGGATCTGTTTTATCTAAACTCATGGCTTCTTGCAATTTAGGAATAGCATACATCGGATCTCCCACATCTTTATTTCCATAAGCACTCGCAAGGCCAATTGCGGTACGTATAGCCGCTTGATCTACTTCTTTGTGACGGCCTTTTGTTTTGTCGATAAGCGTAATGGCTTGTTCAAATTTTTGCTCAGCAGCATCATTTTTATGATTGATATAATCGATTTCCCCCAGACCCACCAAAATCCATGGGCTGTTTAAGCTGGCAGCTTTTTGATATAAGGCCAATGCTTTACCTGTACCGTCGGTTTCTCCATTTATATTATCTAAATATACTTGCCCCAACCAGTAAATGCTTTGGCCATCTTGCGGGTTTTTCTGTACTACTTGTTGCAATATTTGTTCTGCACTGGTAAATTTACCATAATAGAGGGCCTTAATACCATCCTCTAGTTTTTGCGCCGATGCGAATGCTACGCCGCTCGCTAAAGCTAGAAAACTTAAAACAATCTTCTTCATTTTCTTCAATTTGATTTTTTGTATTTATTTGTTTAACGAAATATTGCAAACAGCAGGCTCACAATAATCTCTTCTAAGAAAGTAAAAAATAAAAACTACTTATTTTTTGCAGCAAAATCTTTTACGGTCCTAATTGTAAAATTCATTTTTGCGGGAACTAAATTCCCTCGTCTAAAAATTAATTGTCCTCGTTGAAAACTTAAAAAGTTATAGAACGAAGTTCCCAACCCTATATAATTGTCCTTCAACACACAATACAAAGGACGTACCAAAGGATATTGCATATGATAAATGGTGGACTGAGACGGTCTAGCAAAAACGCCTGTTGAATCCTTGTTTTTACATTCAACATAGGCTAAATGGATTTTATTGAAGTAGGCTAACTGTTCGGGATCTTCTTCATTCCCTACCCAGCTGGAACCTACAAAACCCACGGTATTTTTGTTAGCTGCT
>NZ_JBNQGD010000181.1:0-1653 GCF_050436765.1 Arachidicoccus sp.
GACTGATGGAATGTAGTTTTGTACTATCAAGATTTGTAAAGAAGCCTAGTTCACTATGTTTTTTGATAGCCATTGCAACTTCTTCTAATGAAGTATTTCCGGCACGTTCACCTAAACCATTGATAGTACACTCGATTTGTCTTGCACCAGCAATAGCACCGGCAAGGGAATTAGCTGTAGCCAGGCCTAAATCGTTGTGGCAATGGCAGGAGATAATCGCTTTCTCGATACCTTTTACGTTGTTAACTAAGTAAGCAATTTTTTCCGCATATTGATGAGGTAAACAAAATCCTGTGGTATCTGGAATATTGACGACAGTCGCACCTGCAGCGATGACGGCTTCAATCAACTGGGCTAGAAATACGATATCTGCCCGGCCGGCGTCTTCAGCGTAAAACTCAACATCGGGTACCAAATTGCGCGCAAGTCTGACGGCTTTTTCGGCACGTTCAATAATATGCTCACGGGTCGTATTAAATTTGTATTTTATATGATTGTCGGAAGATCCGATACCGGTGTGAATTCTGGGAAGTTTTGCATACTTTAGTGCTTCAGCTGCTACTTCAATATCTTTTTGCACAGCGCGTGTAAGACCACAAACGGTGACATTTTTAACGGCCTTAGAAATTTCTTCCACCGATTGAAAATCGCCGGGGCTTGAAATCGGAAACCCCGCTTCAATGATATCTACACCCAGCTCTTCGAGTTTTAAAGCCAGTTTAACTTTTTCTTCTTTATTAAGTTTACAACCTGGCACTTGCTCGCCATCGCGCAATGTAGTATCGAAAATATGAATCTTTTGTTCAGACATAATATTGAATAGTTTTATTAAAAATGTTTGTTTTTATGACGACAAATTTAAAACAAACAAATGTAAGTTTTTGTTACGATTTTCTTTGTACCATCAAATGTATTTTGTACTTACCTTTCCGACAAATTAAAATGTATTATATTTTACGTTGGAAAACGTAGCTTTGTAACCGCTAAATCCTTGTCAGATAAGGGTTTGCTAAAACGAATATTACAATGCCCAATAGAAGTAATGACGAGTTATTTCAATTAATTAAGTCACTTGAAAAGAGTGAAAAGCGCAATTTCAAATTGTTTATTAAGAGAATGTCGGGTAGCGAAGATCTTAAGATTGTGCAACTTTTTGATGCGTTGGACAAAATGGACGAATATGATGAAGAGACTTTGCTGAAGAGAAATAAAGCCATCAAAAAGCAACAGCTTTCCAACATGAAAGCGCATCTGGTAAAGCAAATACTCGCTTCTTTGCGTTTACTAAAGGATGACAGTAGTCTTGAAATGACTTTGAATGAACAAATGGCTTGGGCAAGAATTTTATACAGTAAGGGCTTATACATCCAAAGCCTCAAAGTGTTGGATAAGGTGAAGCAATTAGCGTCATCCTTTGGGCAAAATACATCAGTTTTGTTGGCTTTGGAGTTGGAAAAGAAGATTGAATTATTACATGTAACGAGAAGCATTCGCGATAGAGCAGAAGAACTTTCACAGGAAGTTTTGCTTATCAACAATCACATTAGTTTACAAAATCAATTATCGAATCTTGCGTTGCAACTCTATGGTTGGTATATAAAGATGGGACACGCGCGCGATGAGAAGGACGTAACGGCGGTGCAGCTCTTCTTT
>NZ_JBNQGD010000182.1:0-4565 GCF_050436765.1 Arachidicoccus sp.
CCGTGGTTGGAGCAGCATAAGATTCCACACATTACCACTTTGCATGGACGACAAGATCTTTCTGAACTGCAGGCCATTTATCGGAGTTTCCCCAATGAGCCCATCGTTTCCATTTCTGATAACCAACGACTGCCTTTACCAAACGCCAATTGGGTAGATACAGTCTATCATGGACTTCCAATTCACCTCCATCATATCGGAAATGGTAATGGCGAATATCTCGCTTTTTTAGGAAGAATATCACCTGAAAAAGGCGTGCAAGAAGCTATTGCTTTGGCGATTGAGGCTAAAATTCCTTTAAAAATAGCAGCTAAAATTGATCGGACGGAGATAAGCTATTTTGAAGATAACATCAAGCACTTACTAAACCATCCTCTTATTGAATTTATAGGAGAAATTAATGAAACACAAAAAACGGAATTCTTAGGTAATGCAAAAGCACTTTTGTTCCCGATTCAATGGGCTGAGCCTTTTGGGATGGTTCTCATAGAAGCCATGAGCTGCGGTACGCCAATTATAGCCTACCCAATGGGCTCGGTTAGAGAAATTATAGAACACGGCGTCAATGGATTTATTGCGCATAATGTTGATGAAGCACTTATTGCCATTAGATCGCTCGACCAATTAAATCGCAAAGAAATTCGTCGATGTTTTGAAGAGAAATTCACTGCCCATAGAATGGCAAACCATTATCTGGAGGTTTATCATAAAATATTGAGCCAGAAAAGTTACCACACCTTAAAGGTATTAGACAATGCTTTCCCAAAAATAAAATGCACCTAAAATTATTTATACAATGCTTATTCATTTAAACATCTAAATTAATGATCCCTATCTATTAGCATAATTATTCAAAAATGAAAGGACATGAAAACTTTAAATAATGATTTAACTAGGCGAACTTTAAAATCACAACAAGAACATAAGCTTCAGCATGATAAATTCCACATACAATCTGATAGTACTCATGTGGATAATTCCACACATGTCCTAAACCATTCAAATAGCTTCGCCATTTTTGACAGATGGGGCAATATCTATTCGGATGGCAAAACCCCTCACGGCATCTACCACCGGGGGACACGATTTATCAACCATTGGCTTTTAAAAATCGATTCAAAAAAACCTCTTCTTCTCGGCAGTACTATCAAAGAGAATAACAACATCCTGTCTATCGATTTGACAAATCCGGTATTACAAGAGGGGAAAATACCTGAGAATACTTTACATATCTTCCGTCATCAGCTTATCCGCGAAAATGGCTTTTTCGAAAAAATCACGTGCGTCAATTACAACGAGAGTGACTGCCAATTTACTCTTGCGTTCAGTTTTGATGGAGATTTTAAGGATATCTTTGAGATCAGAGGAACAAAACGAAAATTAAGAAAAGGCCCTATTATCTATAAAACTGACAACGGCCAACAGCGGGTCACCATTATCTATCAAGGTAAAGATAACCTCGAAAGGAAAGCCATCATTCAATTTGACCAACATTCCAAGGGCCAACTAGAGCAGAGTGAACTCAGAATACCTGTAGTCCTTCAGCCCGGAAAAGAATTTTCCTTAAAACTTTCTATGCTTTTTGAAATAGACGAAATGCAAGAACAAAAAGTAGATTTTGACGAGGCTAAGAAAAAGATTCTGCATGACAAGGCGCAGGAAGATAATTCAGAAGCCAAAATATCTTCCTCTAATATTCAATTGAATCTATGGCTTAATCGCTCTTATATTGATCTATTTTCCTTACAAGCCAAAATAGGTTCTTATACATATCCTTTTGCAGGAGTTCCATGGTATAATACACCTTTTGGCCGAGATGGAATTATCACAGCCATTGAACTTCTGTGGATTACACCGCACTTGGCAAGGGATGTATTGACATTTCTTGCAGCGACGCAGGCTAAATATCATAATCCCCTACAGGATGCACAACCAGGTAAAATCTTACATGAAGCCCGGGAAGGAGAAATGGCCAATACAGGAGAAGTTCCATTTAAACAGTACTATGGGACAGTGGATGCGACGCCATTATTTATAATTCTAGCTGGCATGTACTATGAAAGAACAGCTGACCTAACCTTCATCGAACAAATCTGGCCGGCCATTGAAAAAGCGCTGGACTGGATTGATTTGCACGGAGATGAAGACGGCGATGGCTTTATTGAATATAGTCAGAATAATCCAGACGCGTTGACAAATCAGGGATGGAAGGATTCTGTTGATGCTATCATGCACGTCGATGGTACTTTGGCTAGCGGTTCGATTGCTTTATGTGAAGTGCAGGGCTATGTCTTCCAAGCAAAAATCTATGCCGCTGTTATAGCGAAAGATCTAGGCTTAGAAGAACTTGCGGTCAAATTACGAACGCAAAGTGAATCCCTAAAGCTTGCGTTTAACAGAATCTTTTGGAATGAAAACATACAAAGCTATATTCTAGCGCTTGATGGAGAAAAAAAACCCTGTAATGTCCTAGCTTCCAATGCGGGCCACTGCCTGTTTACCGGCATTGCTGAAAGCGAAAAAGCTCTTAAAACAAGAAATAGTCTTATGTCAACAGAAATGTATAGTGGATGGGGAGTTCGGACACTTGCTAAAGGAAGCATTAAGTATAACCCGATGTCTTATCATAATGGTTCTATTTGGCCACACGACAATGCAATTATTGCAATGGGCTTTTCGAAATATGGCTATAAGGAGGAAGTACTAAAAATATTCAATGGTTTTTTTGAAGTCTCCACTTGGATGGAACTACATCGCATTCCCGAATTATTTTGTGGAATGAATAAAAGAAATTGTGAGGGTCCTACGGCTTATCCGGTAGCGTGTTCTCCGCAAGCATGGGCCGTTGGATCTGTATTCCTACTATTGCAAGCATGTCTCGGATTGGAAATTAATGCACTGGAGAAAACGATTACGTTTCATTCACCGGTTCTTCCTCAAAATGTTGCTCAGCTCTTTGTCAATCAGTTGAAAGTGGGAACAAAGTCATGCACCGTTCAATGCGTGAATATGGGTTCTTATGCTGATATTCAAGTGGAAGGTTTGCCCGAGGGATGGCAATGTAAAATACAAGCCGGTTCGAAATAATACGGTCATTACTAAGAGGATTTTCTGCATTAGAAATGCGATCGCTAGTGACCGCTGCCATTACCAGCCTCATGTAATTGATGCACAAAATAGGCATCAGGCACTGCTTACCAAGATGATAACCATATTCTGGAAATAGCGGCGGTGAAGCCGTAAATATAAGAAGTCGACAACAGCATCAAACGGAAAATGTTGTTACATTACAATCTAAAAGATATTTGTATATCGTATGAAATTCTTCGAACGTAATTTATTTAATAGGTTCTTATAACCACTTTAGAAAAAACTCCTGCAAACCAATTTGCGGCTAGTCCTTATATTTTAATAATAACCGCCTAAAAATTGAAACGTAAGTCCGGTAAACTTTTTCCGTCTCCGGACTTCACGTTTAAAAGTTTTGGGTTACTCTTCGGCACCCTGTTCGTTGACATCATCGTCAGCAATTTCTGTTAATTTTTCATCCACATTCTTTTCTTCTTCTAATGTACTTAACAGCAACTTCGCGACGTTGTTATGTTTCATCTTTTGAGCCCAGGCCGCCAAAGAACCATAGGTGGCTATTTCATAGTGTTCTACTTTTTGAGCCGCTAAGATTATCCCGCAGTCGCGTACCATTGAGTCATCTTGCGTTTCGTCAATCAATTCGTGAGCTTCTTTAACAAGCCCAGCCATAGCCTCGCATTTTTTTGCCTCCGGCTCCAGACCTAAATGCTCAAAAGCTTTTTCCAATCGGGAGACGTGTTCCTTAGTTTCCTCTAAATGGTCGTCAATACATTCCTTTAATACATTTGAGGTGGCAGATGCACTCATTTTAGGAAGTTCTTTTACAAGATGTTTCTCCGCCCAGTAGATATCTTTTAAGTTATCTACGAATAGTGAATGAAATTTAGAGTTTGCCATCTTTTCAGAGACTTTCCCTTTTGCCTTTTTTGTCTGTTCCTTTTCCATAGTGTTTTTTTTAGGTTTTAAATAGAAAGATTTAAAATGGAATTAAAATTCCTCTCTCTGCCTAGTATACTAAAGTCGTTCCTAAAATTACCACCCAAAAAATAGATCGGAATCAAAGGGCTAAAAGCAGTGGAAATAATTCGTCCCACCAATTCGCTTAATTTCAGTGTGGTCTTTCCGACCCAATATGTGCAAAGAAAACCCCATTGGTTTTCTTCAAATTACAGAGAGAAAAAAAGGATCAACGCAAAGAAACTTGCGGAAAGGGCATAATATTCTGATGCCAAAAAAACCTTTGCCCGGCGTCTTTGGGGAAACGACCAAAATCACTAAGTAATTGATTGTCAATCCAACAATTTTTACAAAGTGCCCATAATATTTTTTTTCTGCCAAATGATTTCATTTTTCGCATTCGAATTTCAAAGGGTCAAAAAAAAATGGGGATGAATTTTACAAATCCGCCCTGCCCAAAAAACGGATCAAGTTAAAAAGTTGGGGGATTGCGATAAAACAATTTGCTTTGCCTTAGA
>NZ_JBNQGD010000183.1:0-7786 GCF_050436765.1 Arachidicoccus sp.
AGCTGCCATATTTATTAATGACCCTCAGTAATTTAGTTTACTGGGGGTTTTTTGCGTTCATACCTCCCCCTGTCTCTATACCTCCCCCCGCTAACCCTGATCCGGAAGCCGCCCCCCATAAGCGGGGCTTTATATATTCTTAAAAATCTATTCGTCCATAATTCACGCAACCGTTAACGCTATATTTGTAACCGAAATGTTTTTATCTTTATTCCTCTAAATAATAACTTATACTAATGAATGAAAATTTTGCAAAGCGAATCGGAAGCGAATTAAATGAAATTAAGGCTGCCGGTTTATTTAAAAATGAACGCTTAATTGAAAGCCCACAAGGTGCTGAAATTATAGTTAATGGAGAAACAGTTTTGAATTTTTGTGCTAATAACTATTTAGGGCTGTCTTCCCATCCCAAAGTATTAGAAGCCGCAAAACAAGCGATTGATAAGCGGGGATATGGCATGAGTAGCGTAAGATTTATTTGTGGTACGCAAGATATTCACAAAGAATTGGAAGATAAATTGTCTGATTTTTTGGGTACAGAGGACACTATCTTATATGCGGCCGCGTTTGACGCAAATGGTGGTGTTTTCGAACCTTTGTTTGGTGAACAGGATGCGATTATTAGCGACGCATTAAATCACGCTTCTATTATTGACGGTGTGCGTTTATGCAAGGCGCAGCGCTATAGGTATGAGCATAATAATATGGAGAGTTTAGAAGAAAAATTAAAGGAAAGCGCACATTTACGCAGTAGGATCATAGTAACTGATGGATCTTTTTCTATGGATGGGACTATAGCTCAATTAGATAAAATAGTCCTACTCGCAGAAAAGTACGATGCCATTGTAATGAGTGATGAAAGCCATTCGTCGGGTTTCATTGGTAAAACTGGGCGTGGTACTCATGAGTATCGTGGTGTTATGGGGAAGATAGATATTATTACGGGCACTTTAGGAAAAGCATTAGGCGGTGCGAGCGGAGGATTTACTTCTGGGAAAAAGGAAATAATAGAAATGTTACGTCAAAGAAGTCGCCCATATTTATTTTCTAATACGTTGGCTCCTAGTATTGTTGGGGCCTCTATTGCTATTTTGGATATGTTAAGCCAAACCACTGAGTTAAGAGATAAATTGGAAAGCAATACAAAATATTTTAGAACTAAAATGACAGAAGCAGGTTTTGATATTAAGCCCGGTATTCATCCTATTGTTCCTGTTATGTTATATGAGGCTACCATTGCACAGAACTTTGCTGCGTCTCTACAAAAGGAAGGTATTTATGTGACTGGTTTCTTTTTTCCTGTAGTGCCCAAGGGGCAAGCACGTATTCGCGTACAGATGAGTGCAGCTCATGAACAGCACCATTTAGACAAAGCAATACAAGCATTTACTAAAGTTGGTAAAGAATTGGGTGTGATAAAATAAAAAATGGGATTCTGTTTGGATTAATTGACATGAATAATTACCTTCGCATTCCAAAATTTTTTTTAACCAAATCCTTTAGCCTTTAAATTTCTATTTAAGATGGCAGTAAAAATTAGATTACAAAGACACGGAAGCAAGAAGCGTCCTTTCTATTTTATTGTAGTAGCAGACGCGCGCTCTCCAAGAGACGGTAAGTTTATCCAGAAATTGGGAACTTACAACCCTTTAACTGTTCCGGCAACTATTCAGTTAGATCGCCAAAAGGCATTAGAGTGGTTACATAAAGGTGCGCAACCCACTGATACCGTACGCACGATTTTATCATTCAAAGGTGTTTTATATTTAAAGCATTTGTTGAGAGGTGTAAAATTAGGTTTGTTTGATGAAGCTGCAGCTATGACCAAATTTCAAGAATGGTATGCTGAACATGAAGCAACAGTGGTTAAACGTCAAGAAGAGCACAAAAGACAACAGCGGGAAAGTCGCTATCGTCCCGTAGTGAAAAGAGTTGAAGAAGCACCAAAAGCAGAAGCAATGGCTCCTTCAGCAGAAACCTCTACTGACGAAACGCCTTCAACCGAAGCTTAGTATTAAAAGAAACTTCAAAAGCCACGGATTTATCTGTGGCTTTTGTGTTATAGGGAATTGAAACAATTCTTAAAGCAATGGTAATCGGCAAGGGCTTACTCGTATTTTTTAGAAATCGCCCATGAAGTGGAGTGCATAGGGAATCAGTCAAATGAACGATGTTGTGGCTAACCGTTGTATTTTTGTATAAAAATTAGTAATAGTGGATTATATTCATATTGGAAAAATTGTTGCAACCCACGGGACAAATGGTGAAATTGTTGTGCAACATGCACTTTCAAAAAAAGTGATCTTTAAAGATATTGAGGTCATCTTTATTGAGGAGGCCAAAGGTGTTTATATTCCTTATTTTATTGAAAAAGCGACAGCTAAAAATAAGGATGAATTATTCTTAATGTGCGAAGGAGTTCACTCGAAAGAATCGGCGCATCGGTTTATTAAAAGAAACGTATGGTTACGTCATGAGGATTTTGAGAAAATTGCAGATGCCGCTTCTCCCATAGCATTGATAGGATATATGGTCTTTAACGATGCCGAACCACTTGCCAAGGTGGAAGAAGTTATAGAACAGCCACATCAGGTTTTATTGCGGATTCTTTATCAGGAGAAGGAAGTTTTGGTTCCTTTACACGAAAAAACTTTAAATAAAATAGATCGGAAAAAGCAAGAAGTCCATGTAAGTTTACCAGATGGATTGCTGGAAATTTATCTAACCGCTTAGCAAAAAAATATTTTTTTTGAGATCTTGAAATGTTGTAATTTAATGCCTTGAAGCCTATTTAATAATTGCGACTTCGGTTTTATTAAATTTAAAATTAAAGTCATGAGTAATCAAGATCATCCAGGTATTTATATTCCTGTACCTTTATTTTTTATTGCATTTTTCTTTTTCTCTTATTTGTTGCAAACTGCTGCACCATTTGATATTTCATTTTTGCATTCCCAAGGCGCACTGATTGTAGGTTGGATTTTTGTAGCTGCTGGAGTTGCCCATGTCATTCCAGCATGGGTTCAGTTTATTCGATCTTGCAATAGTGTCGTTACCATTAAACCTGCGAGAACTTTGCAAACCAACGGTGTATATGCATTTAGCCGTAATCCCATGTATATAGGATTTTATTTTCTTTATCTCGGTTTCGCCCTGTTATATGGCAATCTCTGGACATTCATTGTCATGCCGGTATTGGCACTCATTATTAATTTATATGTCATAAAAAGAGAAGAAAGATACTTGCGAAGAAAGTTTGGACGCGAATATAAAAGCTATAAGAAATCCGTAAGAAGATGGTTGTAGTGAAATAAAAATGCGCCTGTTTCAAAGCGCATTTTTATTATTAATCTTCTATATCTTATTATTTATCGATCGTAAGGGAAGTTTCAGGAAACTTTTCGCATCATCCTACCCACTAAATTATCGGTGGAACTAAATAGTGATTCATTCATCGATTTAGTAAATCGCCAAATATTATCTCCACTTTTGCCATCACCTATTTCCATGGTTAGCGTGCCTGAAGCGGTTTTGCTGGCACCTATTAAAATTGTTGTAACAATATAGTACCAGCTTCCAAGAGATGTTCGTTCTAAAGGGCAATATTGCAACAATTTTGTAGCTTGCCAATCTCTTTCAGATTTGGTGCTTTGTAAACCGTTTTTGGAGATTCATATTGTGCTTTAACAAGCTCAGTTGAAAAAGTCGCTAAGAAATAGAAATTTTTTTAAAGTACAATATTTATCATTTTTCCTTTTACAAAAATAAATTTCTTGACGGTGTTTGTTTCAATCCACTTTTTAATTACCTCATTTTCCAAAACTGCTTTTTGTACTTCTTCCTGTGTCGCATCTAACGAGAATTTCATATTGGTGCGCATTTTACCGTTGATGCTTACCGGGTAATTTTTGGCTGATTCTTTAATATATTTTGCTTCAAAGACGGGGAATGCTGCATCTAAGACACTGCTTACATTTCCTAATGCATGCCACAATTCTTCCGCAATATGTGGTGCATAAGGCGTCAGCATTACCAAAATTTTTTCTAATATTTCTTTTTTGTGACATTTAGCATCTTGCAGTTCGTTTACACAAACCATAAATGCCGAAACGGCAGTATTGAAAGAAAAACGTTCGGTGTCACTTTCTATTTTTTGAATAGTTTTGTGCAGAATTTTTAAATCTGTATCTGTGGGTTGATCTTCATTCCAGACTTTTCCTTTTATTTCATCAAAAAACAAACGCCATAGTTTTTTTAGGAAACGATGTACCCCCTCGATGCCTTTTGTATCCCATGGTTTGGATTGTTCTACAGGACCTAAAAACATTTCGTACATACGGAAAGTATCTGCACCAAAACGTTCCACCAAATCATCAGGATTAACCGTGTTAAATTTTGACTTGGACATTTTCTCTACCTCCGTTCCGCAAATATATTTGCCATCTTCCAGAATAAATTCGACGTTGGCGAACTCGCCATTTTTCCACTGTTTGAATTTTTCAATATCTAGCTCAAAGCCATCGACAATGTTTACGTCAACGTGAAGAGGAACAATATTTGCAACCGTAATTTTAAAACCTCTACTGTTATATTTCTTTTCTAAGCCTTCTACGATACTTGTAAATATGAGGTTTTCAGTATTTCCTTTAAGTAAAGAATCATATAAAGATTTTGATATTAAATAGTCTTTTTTGTTTTTATTAATCTCACTCATACTTTCACTCAGGTCTAGAGCATTTACTTCAATATTGTAAATAACTCTATACACGAACCTCGAACTTCCTTGAATCATCCCCTGATTGACCAGTTTCTTAAATGGTTCCTGAAAAGACAAATGCCCTAAATCAAACAAAATTTTTGTCCATAAGCGGCTGTACAACAAATGTCCTACCGCGTGTTCCGTCCCTCCTATATATAAATCTACTTGGTTCCAATAATCGCTTATATTTTTAGCACAAAAAGTTGTATTGTTATGCGGATCCATATAGCGCAAGAAATACCAGCTGCTACCTGCATAACCAGGCATTGTATTGGTTTCTAAACCACGTTCCGTCCAGCTTTCAATATTTGATAAAGGACCCTCACCATGTGCGCCGGGGCCATATTTTTCTACTTCTGGTAATAATAAGGGCAATTCACTGTCATCCAGAGGGATGGCAATACCGTCTTTCCAAATAATTGGGAATGGCTCGCCCCAATAACGTTGCCGACTAAAAGCCGCGTCACGCATGCGGTAATTTATTTTGCGCTTGCCGATTTGACTTTCTGCCAACTTTTCAATTACCACTTCCATCGCCTTACGCATTTGTAAACCGTTGAGAAAACCGCTATTTTCCAGCGTTGCTTCTTTAGTCGGATTGGCCGTTTCGCCATCGAAATATTTACCGATAATATTAGTGATAGCAATATTAAAGTGTTGTGCGAATTTAAAATCACGTTCGTCTCCGCAAGGCACAGCCATAATTGCGCCGGTACCATAACCGGCTAAAACATATTCGGAAATATAAATAGGGATTTTCTTTGTTTCGTCAAATGGATTGACAGCGTATGCACCTGTAAAACAACCGGTAATGCGCTTTTCGGCCATACGTTCGCGTTCGCTGCGGCTTTTTACATAGGCGATATATTTTTCTACTTCCTCTTTTTGTGCACAAGAAGTGATGTCTAAAATATAATCTAATTCTGGTGCCAATACACAAAAATCTACACCCATAATGGTATCCGGACGTGTAGTATAAGCCGTAAAATTCTTTACTTTTTGTTGTTCACTTTTAATTTCAAAAGTTATTTCCGCTCCCGAACTTTTGCCGATCCAATTGCTTTGCATTTCTTTCATGGCATCGCTGAATTCTACTGTTTCAAGACCTTGTAGCAAACGGTCGGCATATTCCGTGATACGTAAGTACCATTGACGCAGTTTCTTTTTCTCTACCGGAAATCCGCCGCGTTCACTTACGCCATTTACCACTTCGTCATTTGCCAAAACAGTTCCCAAGGCCTCACACCAATTTACCTCGCCATAGCCGCAAAATGCAAGACGATAGTTCATCAAAATATCCTGCTTTTCTTTTGCTGAAAAATTATTCCAATCTACCGCAGAAAATTTAATAGCGTCGTTGCCGGGACATTCGTGGTTTTTATTTCCTTCTTTAGAAAAGATCTCTTCTAATGCATGAATAGATTCAGCTTTGTGAGAAGTTCTGTTATAAAAGCTTTGAAATAATTGTAAAAATATCCATTGTGTCCATTTATAATAATTAGGTTCACTAGTATTTACCTTGCGGGACCAATCGTAGCAAAAGCCAATATTATTCAATTGGGCTTCAAAAGTCTCAATGTTTTTCTTAGTTGAATCGGCAGGATGCACGCCGTGTTCAATAGCGTATTGCTCGGCTGGTAGCCCAAATGCATCGTAGCCCATTGGATGCAAAACATTGAAGCCTTTTAGCCTTTTGAATCTTGCAAATATGTCGCTGGCAATATAGCCTAATGGGTGGCCGACATGCAAGCCCGCACCGCTTGGATAAGGAAACATATCCAACACATAATATTTTGGCTTGTCAAAGTCGTTATCTACTTTGTATGCCTCTGTATTTTTCCACTGCTGTTGCCATTTTTTTTCAATCTGGCGAAAATTATACTCCATTTCCAAGTCAATAATTAAAAGTAAAAGATGAAAATATTTTTAAATATAAGAATATTAAAAATTCGTTTGCAAATGTACGTGTTTAGTATGTAAAGATTAAATTTGCAATAGTCGTTAGGAATTTGAGGTTTGGTTTTCGAAAAGAAAGACTACATTCAATACTATTGGCTTCTACTTTAATATATTTATCTTGAAAAATAGGCAATGTCAGAAAACATCAATATACCCAAACGAAAAAAGAAATCAAATTCAGTCCTTAGCATCGTTGGCATATCGGTAGTATTACTATTGATGGGTGTGATGAGTTGGATATTTTTGAATTTAAAAGCAATGGGTAATAATTTTCAAGAGCAAATTGAGGTATGTGCTTATTTGAATATCGCGGGGAAAGATTCTATTGCGAAAATTCAAAATTATATAGAAACACAGCCTTATGCGAAAAATGTACGCTATATTGACAAAGAAAAAGCTAAAGAAATTTGGAATCAGGACAATAATGAAGATTGGAACAAAATTTTGGATTACAATCCGCTGCCCGAAAGTATTAATTTTTATGCGAAAGCGGAATATGTAAACAAAGATAGTTTGGCGAAAATATCCAACGATTTGATGCAGCAATTCGGCTCGCAGCTCTCTGGGATAGACTACCCAAAAACACTCGTGAGTTCTATGAATAATATTGTAAATAAGCTAGGGTTGATATTTCTGGTGGTAATGATTGGTTTGGGTGTGATGGTAGTGGTAAGTATCGACAACACGATTAAATTGACAATGTATAGTAATCGTTTTCTGATTAAAACAATGCAAATGGTGGGTGCTACGCGTAAGTTTATTGCGAGGCCGATGAATAATCGAGCTGTGTTGAATGGTCTTATAAGTGCATTGGTGGCTATTGTACTTATGGTTATTTTAGTTAACTGGACGAAGGACCGTTTCCCGGAAATAGGAAGGGTAGAGGATATTAAATTAAACTACCTTTTGTATGCCTGTATGCTGGTGTTTGGTGTACTTATTTCCTGGATCAGTACTAATCGAAGTGTAAATAAGTACTTAAAGTCGCGATTGGATGATTTGTATTAATGGTTGATTCGAAATAATATTGGATAGTTGTTCTTTAAAATTAAAGAGATGGAAAATATC
>NZ_JBNQGD010000184.1:0-39976 GCF_050436765.1 Arachidicoccus sp.
AGGCTTACATATTTGACAAAAAGGCTTCATCTATTTATTCACTTTATCCATCAAAGGCTCTATAGGTTTTCCGATACAACCACTTGGCATTTGTATATGCAGTAGAGCAGCCAAGGTAGGCGCAATATCCGTCATATAAAGGGTATTATTTGTTTCGCCATGAGGAATTTTCCAACCCATAAAAATCAGTGGAATATGGGTGTCGTAGGGATTCCAAAGACCGTGAGTTGTCCCAGTTTTATATTGGCTAGGCAACCACCCCGATTGCAAAATAATTTTTATATCTCCACTCCTTTCTCTATTATAACCGTTTATAATCATTTCGCGCAACGCAGCAGGAATTGGCGCAATTGCCGCCATCGATTCATCTACAGCATAGAGTATACCATTTTGTTTTTGCAAGAAATTAATGGTCGCTTTTTTTATGGCTTCCTTTGCCAATCCTTTCATCTCAATGGCAGCATTATTAAAAGAAACCTCATCATTCTCCATACCAAGAACTAATTTCTCGGTGCCAAATTTTTCCTGTAAATAACTATTCAGGGATTTTTGCAAATCGGGAAAAAAACCCGTCGGCATTTTGTTTTCTTTCATAAAACCTTTGGAATGTGCACTACCGTGATCAGCCGTCAGAAATACCAAATAATTTCCTTTTCCCACTTTCGCGTCCAGCATTTTAAGAAAAACACCCAAATCTCTATCCAGCCTTAAATACACGTCTTCTATTTCTATTGAATTTGGCCCCGTCATGTGACCGACATAATCGGTAGATGCACAGTTAATAGTTAGGAAATCCGTATTATCTCCCTGACCCAATTTTTCACCGTTTATCGCAGCCTGAGCGAATTGTAAAGTAAGGGTATTACCAAAAGGCGTCGAACGAATACTTCCTTTATCTTTTTCCAACGCTTTCTTCAAATTAAAAGGAAAAGTAGGTGTATCTGCGCCACTCAATTTTCCTTCCCAAGGCACATTATCTTTTGTACTCTCGCTATATTGTCCAATAGGCAACAAAGTATTCCATCCATTTCTAATAAGTTTATTAATATCCTTTTCTTGATTAAATGCTTTTACCCAAGCAGGCAAATCGTTCATATAATAACTACTCGTTATAAAGTTTCCCGATGCATCATCCAACCAAAAGGCGCCTGTTGGGTTGTGTCCTGCGGGCAAAATAGAAGCGCGATCTTTTAAAGAAACGCCTATAACTTTTGATTTAAAATTAGTAGCCAATCGCAACTCATCCGTAATGGTTGTCACCCAAAGATTATGCGGCGACATTTTGCCGGCGTCGCCCTCTGCACCCACCGTTGCAACAGTTGAATCGTCGGTACAATAAGTCATTTTTCCAGAATTCTGAAAACGCCAATTGTTACCTGCGATACCATCAATTGAAGGGACAGAACCGGTAAAAATAGTTGTATGACCAACTGCCGTATAAGCCGGCAAATAATTGATCAATGTATTGGCACAATTGTAACCATCATTCAGTAAACGTTTAAAACCGTCATCGGAATATTTATTGTAGTATCGGTACAAATAATCCCAACGCATTTGATCAACCACAATACCTATCACCAATTTTGGCCTTTGCAATTGCGCAAAAGAGGCAAAGTAAGTAAAAAGGAATGCCCATAAAAAGACTGTTTTTTTCATTTTTAACTATTTTATACTTAGTAAAAGATCCAAGATACAAAATTCAGTCATTTCGTCTATTCCTTATATTATATAATAGTGATACTTTGCCGATATAATTATATTTACCTAATTTACATTAATTTAATAAATCAATAAGTAAACCACCCATGTCGTCACTTACTATTTCTGTCATACAATCCGATATTTTTTGGGAAAATAAAGAAGCAAACTTGGCTATGTTTGAAAAAAAAATATGGTCTATCAACGAGCCGACAGAAATCGTAGTACTTCCAGAAATGTTTTCTACCGGTTTCACTCAAGAACCAATGGCATTGGCTGAAACAACGGAGGGGCCAACAATCAATTGGATGCGTTCTTTAGCAAAAAAGAAAAATATTGTTTTGACTGGCAGTATCATTATTAAAGAAAAGGAGCAATATTTCAATCGATTGATTTGGATGCTTCCCAACGAGAAAATGGGCATTTATGATAAACGACATTTATTTTCCTATGGTGGCGAGCATAATCATTTTTCTTTAGGAGGAAAACGTTTTATTGCTTCTGTCAAGGGGTGGAAAATAAATTTACAAATATGTTACGATCTACGTTTCCCAACCTGGACAAGGCAACAAATAAAAAATAAAGAGCCAGAATACGACATATTGATAAATGTCGCAAATTGGCCAGAAAAACGCAGTCATCACTGGAAAACACTTTTACAAGCGAGAGCCATCGAGAATTTATCGTATGTTGTGGGAGTTAACCGCGTAGGTGTTGACGGTAACAATATTCTTTACAACGGAGACTCCGCCGTAGTTGATCCATTGGGGAATTACCTTTATGAAAAAGAGAAGGTAGAAGACATCTTCACCATTACATTAAAAAAAGAAAATCTTCAACAGCTTAGAGATCAGTATCGCTTTTTAGACGATGCCGATGAATTTCTACTTTTAGAAAATAATAGCTAAAGACCTACCCTTCAAAAGCAATTACACTTATTTCTACATTTACATTTTTGGGTAAAGTTTTTACCGCTACAGTTTCACGCGCAGGCTCATCTTCAGTAAAATATTGTGCGTAAATTTCATTCACTTGTGCAAACAAACTCATATCGCTTAAAAACACACTTGCTTTTACTACATGTTTAAAATTGAGGCCTGCCTCTTGTAAGACAGCTTGCAAATTTTTAAAAACTAAATGAGTTTCTCCAGCTAGATCACCGGAAAATAATTGATTAGTTGCCGGGTCGATGGCAATTTGTCCACTTACAAATAAAAAACCACCGGCTTTAATCGCCTGATTATAAGGCCCCACGGGCGCAGGTGCATTAGTTGTATTGATTAATTCTTTTGACATAGGATGACTCTCTCTTTCTGTAATTGAACTCGCAAGATAAGCATTTGGTAAAAACAAAAAATCGAATTTTTTATCTAGACCCTTTTTTATAGTAATTATTGCTCATTTCAGCAATAATGCACAAGAATTTAACCCTGATTGGAAGGCGAAATCACTGGAATTTTAGTCTGCAATTTATGATTGGATGTCGAAAGACTGTTGTCATTAGGGAGCAATTCAGGGAAATCTAATTTTTGTATTTTCAAAGCAGGCCATTGAAAAGTCGCATTAAGAATACGTGAAGCCATTTGATAATGGTTATCAGGCGCCCAGATAAACACACAACTGCCATCTTTAATCGTATTAATAATATCATACTGCTGCCCAAAAGGCACAGCCGGACATCCAAAACTTCTTCCTACTTCGCTTTCATCTGCACGTTTTTCATTTACATAATGACTACCATGAATGACGATAGATCTTTCTCTTATATGATTATTAATTCCATTTTCCACACCATTCAAATGTAAGCTATATCCAGATCCGCCACGATAAGGACTACCAGTAATAATAAAGCCTAAAGAACTTTTATGAGAATTTTCTACATTTGAAAAACTTGTTGCATACTCTCCTCCTGAACGTTTACCATGAGAAACATACGTATTAAACAATACACGACCACTTTTTAAGTCAATAACATAAAAACGCTTTTTAGTACTGCTCTGGCTGTAATCTACAATAGTAAGCAAGTTAGTTTTCTCCAACATCCCTTTGCTCATCAGATATTCATAGCCTTTGTATGCATTGAAAAAAACGTCTTTATTCAAGCCATAACTATCTAAATTAATTCTATTGTAAATTGAATCTACAAGTTTGTAAGCCATTGTCTTCCCAATAGGCTTGTTGGGTAATAAAGAAGGGAAACTTTTGTCAACGGGTAAAGTACTTAAGGCATCTACTTTAGAATTTGGAGCTGTAAAGGCACATGTACATATACTAATGGTACATAAGAAGAAAAATTTTTTCACTATTTCAAAACTGTTTTTAACTAAAACACCCATTCAACCAAGTAATAAAGTGCAATAATGTTAGATGAATAAATTTAATTTTCTTTAGGCGCAATTATACTAACCCCACCTTAAAGTCAATCCGATTAATAATTAATAATGTAATTTCAGTAAAAAAATTGTATTTATCAATAATTTTCTACAAAAAAATTACGACCGCAACGAAAGTAGACATTTCTAGACAAAAATTTAGCCAGAAAAATTCCTAAAAAAATAAAAAATGTTAAATTCATATTACCTTAAAACATATTTTATTTGCAACTCTTTACTGATTCGGCTTATCGTTTTATCAATATCAGTATATTCAAAATGAGGAAAATATTCTTTCAACTTTCCAGAACTGTATTCAACTTTTGCCATTGCAGTACGTGCGGTACGTTTATTTAAGATAGATGGCTTACCTGTTATTTTTTCTTGTAAATATTTGACTCTCCAAATAACCTCCGATAAAAATTTTGTAACCTCTTTGTGCGGAGGTTTTTTATTAAATGCCGCCGCCATTTTGAAAAATAAATCTTTGTATGAAATATTAATGCCATTCAAGATAAATCGTTCAGCCGAAACATCGTGATCCATAAGCATTACAGCCGCTTTAGCAACATCTTTTACATCAACAAAACCATGTACTCCTTCAGTGTACCAGGGAAACTCATTATAAACTGTTTTAAAAATTTCAGCAGAACCTTTATCCCAATCAGCGCAACCCAAAATAACTGATGGATTAATAATTACTGCTTTTAATCCTTCGCTTATTCCCCGCCAAACTTCCATTTCTGCATAATGTTTGCTCAGTCCATAAGCCGAGGCATTTTCTTTTTTCCATTCTAATGCCTCGTGAATAATTTTGCCGTCCCTTTCAGCTTCTCCAATAGCTGCGACAGAGCTTACATACAGCATTTTTTTTACACCATTTTCAATAGCCGCATTTACTACATTAGCCGTTCCTTCTATGTTTATCTGTAAAAGTTCCTTTCGCATTTTAGGATTAAAAGAAACAATTGCAGCACAATGGTAGATTTTATCCACACCTTTCATTATCTCCCGAAGTGCAGTTACATCCAATATATCACAAGAGATCCAATCAAAACGCGTGTCCGCATCTTGTGGGATGTTCCTACAAATGGCAATAATACGACTGTCTTTAATAGACAGTACATTTAATAAATGGCTGCCGACCAAGCCACTTGCCCCCGTTACAAGTATGGTTTCTTTATTGAGTGAATGCACTGCTGTGTTGCTAAAATTTATACAAAATAAAGGTTTTCATTACGCAATGCAAGAAGAATTTTAGTGTAAATTCTAAAGGAGTATTATTTTTACAGTATGCAACAATTGTCTTTATTTGATTTTGGTAATGAAACTCCCAACACTGAGCAGCAAAAAAAAGCGGTTCAGGGCAAAGAAAAAGCTACCAAAACCGTCGTTCATCCTAAAGTAGAAAATACTGAGTCTCCCTCAGAAGAAATAGTGGAAGGCACGACTCCTACTATACCAATAAAAGAGGTTGAGAGGACGCTGATTTTTTCAGATGAAAAGATTGGAGTTAAGATAAAACTGAAAGCCCCACCGACAGAAAAAAAAATAATTGAAGGCAATGAATTGTTCCAAAATATCATTCCACTAACAACTACTGAGAAGAAACATCAGCCCGAGGAAAAAATTGTAACAGTAAAAAAGCGTGGTCGAAAATCTTTTAAGGAAATGGACGCAGAAGTAGACCTGATATCCGTTCCACCTGATGAAGAACTATTTAAAAAACAATATTATTCTATAAGTATAGTAGCAAAATGGTTTCGGGTAAACAACTCATTATTGCGTTTTTGGGAAAATGAATTTAAAATACTGAAACCTAAAAAGAATAAAAAAGGCGACCGTTTTTTTCGACCAGAAGATGTAAAGAATTTGCAGGTAATATATTATTTATTAAGGCAAAAAAAGTTAACCATCAGCGGAGCTGTCAAACATTTAAAAGCACATAAAGAAAATACGGAAGTAAATTTGCAGATCATTCATTCGCTCAACAATTTCAAAGGCTTTTTGTTAGAGTTAAAAGCAAATACAGAAAAGTAAATATCATAATTAAAATCATATCATAAATAAACTATTATGCCCGGATTTGAACTATTTGGCGACTTGGAAAGGAAAGAAGTAAACGACGTATTAGAAAGTGGCATTTTAATGCGTTACGGTTTTGATGCCGCACGCAACGGTCACTGGAAAGCCAAAGAATTGGAACAAGCTATTTGCAATACGTTTAATGTAAATCACGCACAGCTAGTTTCTAGCGGAACGGCAGCACTCACAACGGCTCTAGCTGTTCTAGGTGTAGGCGCCGGCGATGAAGTAATTATGCCCACCTTTACTTTTGTTGCAAGTTTTGAAGCAGTTTTAAGTGTAGGGGCTGTGCCGGTTTTGGTAGATGTTGATGATAGTTTGACGCTTAATCCTGATGCTGTTCAAGCAGCTATTACCCCCGCTACAAAATGCGTTATGCCTGTACATATGTGTGGCAGCATGGCCGATTTAGGAGCCTTACAAGATATTTGTAAAGAACATGATTTAGTACTCTTAGAAGATGCCTGCCAAAGTATTGGCGCAAAATACAAAGGCAGATATTTAGGAACTATTGGCGATGCCGGGACCTACTCGTTCGACTTCGTAAAAACAATTACCTGCGGCGAAGGCGGTGCAGTAGTAACCAATAACGATAAAACATACCAAGCGCTAGATGCCTACAGTGACCATGGCCACGATCACAAAGGTGTAGATCGTGGTGCTGATTTACATCCGTATTTGGGTTATAATTTTAGAATTTCCGAACTGCATGCGGCTGTAGGCCTCGCGCAAATAAAGAGGTTAGAAGAATTTCTTTCCATTCAAAAGAAGAATTACGATTTATTAAAAAGTATTTTGGCAACTATACCCCAGATATCTTTTAGAAGAATACCAGATGAAACGGGCGACAGTTGTGGTTCTATCAGTTGGTTCTTACCAACGGAAGAAAAAGCAAAAGCTGTAGTGGCGAAACTAAAAGCTGAAGGAATCTTAGGCGGTAATTTTTATTGGTATGACAATAATTGGCATTATGTACGCAACTGGCATCATTTAAAAGATATTGCTATATATAATAAATTGAATATTGAGCAAATAGAAACTTTAGAAAGATTATCTTCCAAAGATTTTTCGGTCAGTGATGCAATCCTTTCACGCTGTATAACTACCAATATCAGCCTGTCGTGGACAGAAGAACAAATAAAAGAGAAAGGAGAAAAATTAAAAAGCATAATTGAAAGTGTCTTATAAAAGATAAGCTAAAAAAAAGGATATTTTTCTACACTTATTATTTGTTTATTAAAATTTTACCTTTTACATTTGCACTCCTTCGGGAATGGTGCGGTAGCTCAGTCGGTAGAGCAAAGGACTGAAAATCCTTGTGTCGGCGGTTCGATCCCGCCCCACACCACTGAAAATTAAGCACTTACAGAGTAAAATTTGTAAGTGTTTTTTTTGATACATAATTTGATACATGCTTTTGCCGATGAAATTTTTAACAGTCGGTTGAAAAAAAATTGGATCAACGCAAAAACTTGTGGAAAGGGGATCAACGCAAAAGCTTGTGGAAAGTGATAATATTTTTACATTTGCCGCCTAAGTGGCATAATGCAATGGCCGTTCTTTGGCTGTTTTATCAACTTTATTATTACCTTTTCTTTTATAAGAATGCTTTTTTTGATTTTACTCACAACGATATTTCTTTGGATCGGCTTTTTTATATTTTTGCGTGAATTAATGGATAGAAAGCATATGATGAAATAAACGTACGGTTTTCTATTTTCGCCATATAGTTGGCCCAACGTGTGTTTACGGACAAACTATTTACCATAAAATTTTCATTATGAAAAAATATGAAAACCATATTTTAGTGTGAGTTAGCATATTTCTACTTTTAATTAAAATAATCATACTTAAAAATCATACTATATTGTGATTTTGCATTAATAATTAAAAAATAATCTTAATTTTGATATACAAATCACATTATAATGTGGGTTAAGAATATAGGAGAAGCTATAAAAAACAGGCGGAAAGAGTTGGGCATTACCCAACCGAACTTGGCAGAATTGGCACAAATAAGTACCAATACGTTGTATAAGCTGGAACGCGGACAAGGCAATCCTTCTTTGGATGTACTGAATAAATTAGCAGAAGTATTGGGTATGGAACTTATTCTTGAAGTAAAAAAGAAAATGGCGTAAATGAGAGCAATGGAAATATATCGAAACGGAATATTAGCCGGAACGCTGACGGAAGAAAATCGTCAGCATTTTGTGTTCAGGTATGATGATGTTTATTTTGCTGATATAGCCAAGTCTGCTATCAGTTTAACGCTTCCCAAAACTCAAAAGGAATACAGCAGTAAATTTTTGTTTCCGTTTTTCTTTAATATGCTTAGCGAAGGCGTAAACAGGAAATTACAAAGCACACAATTGAAGATAGACGAAGAAGATAATTTCGGTTTACTTGCAGCAACCGCACAATACGATACGATAGGTGCAGTAACCGTAAAACCAATATCGACAAAATGAATTTAGAGGAATTAAAATATTGTCCGGGAACTTTAGCTGAAGGTTTTTCTACTTACAGTCCAAGCTGCTTGCGGAATTTGTTTAATGGCAAGAAAGTGAGTCACATTTTACCTTATGAACAACCGCAGCAAAGCGAAGAAGTAACGGAGTTGTTTATGGAAAACCGCAAACGTATTTCTATATCGGGCGTGCAGGAAAAATTAAGTCTTATGCTGGAAAAAAATCTGTTGCGATTGACAAATGAAGGAGAGCAGGGCACATACATACTTAAGCCGATACCAAGAGATTTAAAGAAGGTGGACCAGGTTCCGGCAAACGAACATCTTACTATGCAAATAGCCAAACAGGTTTACGGATTAAACACGGCAGGAAATGCTATGATTTTTTTTAAGAATGGTTCGCCTGCCTATATAACCAAAAGGTTTGATGTAAAAGAAGATGGAAGTAAATTGGGCAAAGAAGATTTTGCAACATTGGCAGGTAAAACCAAAGACAATGCAGGCGCCAATTTCAAATATGAATATAGTTATGAAGCGATAGGATTGCTAATACAGAAATATGTTCCTGCCTGGCGTGTAGAAATAGAAAAATACTTTTCTTTAGTAGTCTTCAATTTCTTATTTTCAAATGGCGATGCACACCTAAAAAACTTTTCGTTGCTTGAATCCACAAAGGGAGATTATCTACTTAGTCCTGCTTATGATTTGATAAATACGAAGCTACATGTGGACGACACAGATTTTGCTTTAGATAAAGGGCTATTTGCTGATGATTTTAAAAGTGAGCAATACAAAAAAAGTAACCACCCTTCTAAAAGTGATTTTATTGAATTTGCAAGACGAATAGGTGTAGCGGAAGGCAGAATTGAAAAGTTGTTAACCCTATTTTTAGAAAGACAACCTTTTATGGAAACCTTGGTGAATCGTTCCTTTTTAAATGAGGCAAACAAAAGAGGATACATGTTGATGTATAGTGAAAAGCGAAATTATTTAATAGCGTAAATGAGGTTTGGATATAATGTTAGTCTTATACTGTTGAATGAGTTCTATTTAATTTTATAGCGCAATAAAAATATAATCTATGGAATTGCATACTATTTTAGGCGCAAATGGCACCATCGCTAAGGAATTACTACCGATTTTATTATCCAATAACAAAGAAGTCCGATTGGTGTCCCGCAGTCCCAAGTCAATGCAAGGAGTGCAGACAAGACAGGCGAATGTACTGAACTTCGAAGAGCTCTACGATGCCCTGGAAGGTTCAAGCTATGTGTACATGGTTATCGGTCTTGCATACAATCACAAGATTTGGCAAAGAGATTGGCTTAAGATTATGCAAAATGTCATTCGGGCTTGCAAGGCAACAAAAGCCAAATTAATTTATTTTGACAATGTGTATATGTACGGAAAAGTAAATGGTGTAATGACAGAAGAAACACCTTATAATCCCTGCAGCAAAAAAGGAAAAGTCAGAGCGGAGGTTGCGCGTTTACTCCAAACAGAAATGAAGGCAGGTACTATTGATGCCATAATAGTAAGAGCAGTAGATTTTTACGGACCGGATGTTATTGAGAAAAGTATCATCGGAATGATGGTATTTGCCAATTTGAAAAAAGGCAAATCCGCTCAATGGTTGGTTAATGCAGATCTGCCCCGTGCACTCAGTTATGTACCCGATGCAGCTAAAGGAATGTATCTTTTAGCTATCTCACCCAATTCATACGGACAAGTCTGGCATCTGCCCACTGCGCAACCTACACTCACCGGAAGAGAATTTATTAAACTCTCCGTTAAATATATGCATGCTTCTGACAAAGTATCGGTATTACCAAAATGGTTTCTGAATCTTTTCGGTCTGTTCAATAAAGATATAAAAGAAATCTGCGAAATGCTCTATCAGAATGAATTCCCTTTTCAGTTCAGTTCGGAAAAATTTGAAAGGGCATTCCACTTTGTGCCCACCTCCTATGAAGAAGGTATCAAGAACACCGCTGAATCATTTTTAAACAACTAAGGGTGAACTGCCAAATATCTCTTCCTTAGTTCTCATCTTTCATGTAAGACTCCCATTATAGGCCGAGATAAGAGATTTTTTTCGAAAATTTGTCGAGTTTTTTGAGTGTTAATATAGTTTTTGCTATCTGCTCCCGTTATGTAATAGATATAGCCTTCATGTCATTACTACATCATATCCTTCGGTTATCATAAAATAGTTATCGTGAAGGAAATTTTAGCGATTCTTTTTTATAAAAGTCGTATCTTTCTTCATTAAATCAATCCTAAAATGCTTCATTTTCTAAAGGACAATTCTCTCACAAAAGTTCAGCAAATAGCCAAGGGAATTGCCCTGGACATCGAACGGGGTTTTTTGAAAAAAGACATGCAGCTACCTTCAATCAATGAGTTTAATAAAATATATAAAGTAGCTCGCGAGACAGTGGAAAAAGCTTATAAAATATTAAAAGACGAAGGCTATATTGTTTCCGTGGCTTCTAAAGGTTATTATGTGTCCGGCAAAAGTAGCAAAACATTGAAAGTATTATTGGTCTTTAACAAGCTTAGCTCCTATAAAAAAATAGTCTACGATAATCTAATAAAATCATTAGGAGAACAAGCAACGGTTGAATTACGGATCCATCACTATAGTCCTAAATTGTTTAAAGAAATTGTAGAAGAGGCACTTGGCAAGTATCATTATTATCTCATAATGCCACATTTTTTAAAAAATACTCCGCAGGAGGAATATATTGAAGTACTCAAGCAGATTCCATTCAATCAATTAATTCTATTAGATAAAAATGTACCGGAATTAAAGGGAGACTTCGGCGCTGTATTTCAAAACTTTAAAGAAGATATTTATACAGCCTTAATTAAAGCTATACCACTTCTAAAAAAATACCGGGGAATAAAAATCATATTTCCTTCTTTTAGTAATCATCCGGTAGAAATCTTAGAAGGAATTTCAAAATTTTGTCAAGAACAGAAAAAGAGATTCATAATACTTGAGCAAATCGAACCAAAACAATTAAAGTCAGGTTATGCTTATATCGTCATTGCTGATGCGGACTTAGCAAATCTAATTAAGCAATCAAAGGAAGCAAATCTCCAAATTGGGAAGGATGTAGGAATTATTTCATTTAACGAAACGATATTAAAAGAAATATTAAACATTACTGTTGTTACCACTGACTTTGAGCATATCGGTCGAGAAGCGGCATCCTATATTATGACAAATAATTTTCAGCAGACACGAAGTCCTTTTTCCTTAATAACCCGTGGTTCTTTATAGTATATGATATAGTCTCCCCTTTGTTTATACGTCACCTCAATAATTCCATTTAAATTATCCTAGTCTCGATTATTGATTAAACCATGAATTCTAATAGTTTTAAAACCAAACCTCGGGATACTTAATTCAAAAATATTCCCATTCTTAAGCGGTATATTGTATTCAACTTTGCCGTCCAGTCGAATACTTTCTACGCTACTTGCTGAACCATTTAAATAAAGTCTGTGTTGCAAACCATTACCGGATGCATTAAATAACCTTAACAAAACATCCTTACCGTCTATTCTCAAAGAAGAAATAATCCAACCGTTATTACCCATTTTTAGACATGATTTTTTCAATGAAGCGACGTGCAATGGCGCACTCTTAAATAATTTTATAATAAGGGGCTTATTATATCTTTGTGAAACATCATTCACCTTCCCTTGCGCCCAATCACCATAATGAGGGAGAAGGGAAAAATTCATACTTGTTGAAGAGTCAATATTATAATCAGCTCCGAATAGGCCTTTACCACTATACTGCGTTACTAATCCCAAGGGTAAATTCTGTCCGTGTGCATAGCTAGTTGTTTCATCTGAGAATAAAGCAAATCCAAATTTTTTATCTTTTTGCCCCAAATCTACCCAATGCAACAGAACAACATTCTTGATACTGTCCCACCTATCAAAAAAAGTATTTTTCAAATTACTTTTCAATATATCAAATGGGGCATCTTTATATATTTCCCCATTGGAAATATTCACAGGGAACAGCGTAAGGAGTTTGTATTTATTGTTATAAAATGCCTTGTTTAAATTTTCATTTTTAAAGATGCCTGTCTCATCATATTTGCCAATGCCTATATTTTTTAACCAACTTATCTGTAGGGAATCCTGTATAGTTCTGCCATTTTTTGTGACCGTGATAATCTGAGTAAATGTGTTATTGGCTATCAGTCCTTTTACTTGCAAACTAGCATACAATCCCCCATTTTCAAGTATTTTTATCGATGCCGGATTTTCTGTACTGGAACGAAAAACGCCTTGTTTATAAAAGAATCCTCTTAACTCCAACAGACCGGGTTTATTTGGCAAAACAAAATCATGATCCGACTTCCCTTTAATAATTAGACTGGTAATGCAGCCACCTTTCATCGGATCAATAAGTATCTGATAGCGATCTGTTTCTATTTTATATACCCCGTTTTTCTGAAGCGCTATTAATGGTTTATCATTAGACGCCCTAATATTTTCATGATTCTCAATTATTTGATAGGTCGTAAAACCTACAGCGGGAACATTACTTAGAAAATAGACCTTAGCACCGTTTTGTTGGATGGGCACCGGACGGTTTTGCTCATCCACAATTTTAACCGTTTTATCCTTCAAATTTTTGGGCAAATTAATAGCAAGAATTTCTGTCCTGGCGTGTCCGGTGGTATTGTATATTCTTAAATAATCATTTTGTTTGTCGCTTAAATTTTTTGGTTTCTGTGTGTATCCTTGCTGGAGGATAGTATCACAAATGCTATTAGCTTCGCTAGTCCAAGAAGTCACATACTGCTGCCAGTTTTTCCCATATTTTCTATTATTGGGTACAACCCAACAATCATGATGCTGGGCAAGTAATAAGTCTTTCCAAGCTACATCCAATTTTTGTCCGGGCCATTTTTGATTAAAATATAATTTGTTTATGCTGGCAATCGTTTCCGTCGCAATTAATTTATTTTCTGTTTCCCTTACTGCTTTGGCCACACGTTGCAATAGCTGGCTTCCCCAGACTAAACTTACTTTTATATCCTCTTGCGGTAATTTCCAGTTTTGAATGTTCCGCTTATCAAATACCTTCGCAAAATAACCTCGCCAGGTTGTATAGCGAACTTTACTATTGTTCCCAAGCCATGGACCATTTCTCCATCCAGCATCTTGAATACACATACCCACCGGATTCTCAATACCAGAAGCGATGGCATTTTTGATATAATTGGCATCATTATTCCATGCAATTGTTTGCCAAGTAGAATTTTTAACGAAGGTTTCATCTTCATATCTCGGAACGGTCCTTATGGAAGACCCATCTGGGCCGATCCAATTGACAAACTCACCGCTATGTGGTGCAACATATCCGGCCCAACAAGTATTTGGATTTTTTAATACTGCATATTTAAAACCATATGACTTTAATATTTGTGGTAGAGCATTTGTAAAACAAGGTTCTTCAGAAGAGTAAGTAGTAAATTTTATTGCAGGAAAATGTTCCCGTAATTTTTGCATACCATAATAAAATTGCCGAATGATACTTTCTCCCGAGATATTAAATAAATAACTTTGTCCGTAATCGGGGTTGATATATTCTATACGTGAATTAACGGAAGAATCATCTATCCATTTTTTTAATCTATTATATCCAACGGGATCAATTCGCTCAATACTATCCCAAGTTACCGGCTCTACCTCCAGGTTTAATTTCCAATTGGGGTTTTTATCTAATTCATCGGCTATAAAACGGCTATAATCATAGGGATAATGCCCCCAAATCCCGCCATGATATCCGTCCACAAAATAATGAGACTGACAATTGCCGAAATTAAAAAAAGCAATTATGAAACAACCTAAAAAGCTAATTTTTAAAAAGAAATCCTTCATCACTTTTCCGTTGGGGTCTATTAAAATTTATTCGTCCTTATATTAACCAAATGATTGATCAATAAGCTAATTCAATTGATATTATTTTCTATCTCATTTCCTATGATTTCCATCTGGCAATTCAAACATCCCCTATCTTATAAAATAAGACAGGTGGTTGTATAATCATACTTATTACTTGCAGCAATTACCATGTCTTTGCAGATATATCTAGTAAAAACGATGTTTACAAGAAATAGTTTAAAAATTTACCTTGAACGCATTTCACTTGTCATTATAGGGCTCTACTATTACATAGTATTTGCCACCGGGCAAAAGCGCATTTTTGAATTCTATATTTATTAATTTGGATTCTCCCTCCATTAAAGTAAAATAATCATCGTTCATAATCGCCGGCAAAATGCGTGCTCCACTTTCAGCATTATAAGCCTGCACATGAATTGCAAAGGCTACTGCTTTTGATTTTTTAGGGTTGAGAATTTGTACCGCTACGGTGGAGGAATCATTCCCTCTAATCAAATTGGAAGAAACCTTTAAAATTGCTTTCGGCAATGCGTTCAAAGCAGTATAATCTTGCCCCTTATTGTTATTCCAATAGAAGTTCTCTGAAAGAATTTTACCCGCAGAATCCTTTAAATATAATCGAATAAAATTTGTCGGCGATAAATGCTCTTTCTTATTTTTTATCCCATAAACTTCAAACTCATACAATGAATAGCCCCATTGTGTCGCTCTCTTAATTCCTTGCATCTTTACATATCTTGCCTTAACTGGAGCAAAGCTAATATGCTCATTTCCACCTGCCCCATTATGGGTTTCAAATATATCTTTCCAATGCACGGCATCATTTGAAATCTGCAATTTAAAAGCTTTGCCATAAGCAGACTCCCATATTAAATTGACTGAAGCAATTTCTTTTTCTACTCCTAAATCGACATATACCCATTGGTTATCGTTATAATTGCTACTCCAGCGACTTCCAATGCTTCCATCGGTTACTGCAACTGCAGATTGAGCATCTGAAGAAGTACTTGATGCATACGATTTTTGTTGAAAGGCCAAATTATTTTTAGAAAAATTAATGTGGAAACAAGAGGCAACCGTATCAGCCTTTACACTTAAAATTTTCTTCTGATTATACTCAGGGACTTCAGATCCATCTAAATTATAAACCTTACTTACCGCTTCCAAGTTTTTGTAATTTTTTAAGGTTGTGTTGATCACGTTTACAGAATTGTTAGCGCAATCCCATTGAATATGTATAGGCTCACAAGCCTTTTTCACTCCCCAATAAGCACCGTTCAAGTCATAGTAGTAGTCATAGGTTTGCCATACAAAAGAAGGATAGGCCGATTGACTCATCCAAGTCATAACACCGGAGGCATCTTTCCACATATGTTGCTGCCAACCTTCATAAAGCGCCTTATTAACTTGGATATTTAGCAACTGCGCTTTTCGACAAAAATCTTCAATTCCCGAAGCTTCTCCGTATTCGCTATTTACCGTAGAGAAATAATGGTCCGGGCCTGCATTTGCTGCTGACTTACCAAAGAAATGTTTGTTCCACATGCTGTCTCTTGGCCACCAATCTGCCTTAGGCATGAATTTTTTAAAACTCTCAAATGTGGTAAATACGGCCGTTCCAATCTCTGTTCTAAAACCCCAACCTTGACTACCTCCAAAGCCATTTGGGTATTTTGTAAAATACCATTTAGGGCTAAAATTTGCCCATGGGCCACTCCCTGTAAGAGCTCCAGCGTGTGAATTTGGCTGATAAAGTCTATCGCCGCCATCAAAAGTTCGCACATCTTCCTTTAACCATCCGTTCAATGGCGGAAGAGGAGCACTTTCATTGTCACCACACCACACAGCTATACAAGCGTGATTTCTAAAACGTACAATTTTATCTACTGCATTTTTATTAAAAGTGAATATGTCTGTGGGGAGATTTGGATGAGAATTTAGCCAAAAATCATCCCAAACCATTATGCCATATTTATCACAAGCATCATAGAAAGCATCGTCAGTGGTGGAGCCAATCCAGTTACGAATCATATTTAAGTGCATTTGCTGATGTAATTTCACTTTAGTATCATACTCATCTCCTCTGCATCTTAGCAGGTATTCACTCATACCCCAATTCCCACCTTTGACAAATATCTTTTTACCATTTACTTTTATATGCAAGACTCCACCCAAAGTATCATACGTATATTTACGAATACCAAATTTAATGGAGGTAGCGTCTGATAATTTATCATTTAAATAAACCTGAACATGGCAGCTATATAAATTTGGTTGACCATATCCGTTCGGCCACCATAGTTTTGGGTTTTCAATTAATAATTCCTTAAAAAAAGTGGTATCAAAATGCTCCGCAACCACTGCGTTAGGGTTGATTGTAAAAGGCTTTTTGATACTAATATTTCCTGGTTGAATATGGAGATGAACATAACCCTTTTCTTGTTCACCCTCGCTGTTTTTAAGTCGAATATTTAAAGAAACAGCAGCCGCATCGAACGAGGAATTCAAACCTGTTCTTATCCAAGTATTATCAATTGTAATATTTCCTGAGGTCGAAAAATAAACATCGTCCGTTATTCCTTGAAGAAGACCTGGAACCGATGGCATCCAATCCCAACCATCACTTGAAATATAAGTAGGACTAGCATAATTGGGAACGGGCAAAGTCGGCCAATATACTAAAACAGCAATTACATTTTTCGATGATGCATTTAAAAGCTTTGTAACATCAAATTTCCCTTGCTCCATAAAACCGTCAAGCAAGCCAAGTCTTCTACCATTAAAGAAAACCTCTCCTTTTCTATTGATTCCTTTAAAATTCAACCAGACCTTTTCATCTGCATTGTGTTTTGGAGAAACAACCAATGTGCGATACCAAAAATTTCTATCGTATTTAGATTTATCTACCTTATAAATATTATCACCATAATTTGGGTCTTTTTCTAAACCATCATTCACATAAGAAGTGAAAACCGCACCAGGTACTGTTGCGTTTACCCATGCCTTGTCGTCGTATTTAGGGTCAAATATTTTGACGCTATCTTGAACAGACGACTGTGGCGTTAATTTCCAATTTACTTCATTAGCATTTTGGCTATTTAAAGATATATTTAACTGCGCTTTTAGAACAGAATTGAAAAGGAATGAGAATACAAATATTCGAAGAAATTTCCTGTGTGGCATTTTTATTTTTTTTAAAATTGAATCCGAAAAGAAGCCGCATTACGGCTTTTACAAAGCGATCCCTTCTTTGCTTATTGCAGCCAATTAAACAAAACACGTCATAATAAAAGAAGTTCTAAAATATTTTACTCCATTTTTGAAGGATCCCAAATGGCCACTGCAATTCTCGAATCCGCACAACCATAATAGAGAAACCACTTATTTTTAAAATAAACCAACCCTTCAATAAATACTGTTCCTGCAGGGTATTGACCACTTTTTTCAAAAGCCATTGTTGGTTTAAGAAAAGGCTTGTCGAGTCTATGTACAATTTTTGTAGGATTATTTGCATCGAACAAAGCTTGCCCAGCACAATAAGCATTTAAAGTATAATTTTTATCGGCATCTGCTCCATCATCATTTTTGCCATTATACATCAATACAATTCCTTTGTTAGTCAGTATGGCAGGTGGCCCACATTCGGTAAGTTGGCTATCAAAATAACCTTTTCGTGGTGACATTAAAATTTTCAAACTACCATCTTTTTCTACCAAAGGGTTCCAGTTAACCAAGTCCTCAGAAGTTGCTGCATACACATGTTTTTCTCCCCAGTACATCCAATATTTTCCATTGATTTTTGTAATCTCTAATTTACCCTTTACCAGCTTTGTGAGAATAGAAGCAGACTTCGTAGCCATATTAAAGAAGCGCCCGCTATAAGCCTTTCTAAAAACTGGTCCATATTTATGCCAATGAATTAAATCTTTGGAAGTAGCAACAGCCAATCTCGGAATTTTTCGATTCCATTGGGTATATAAAATCACATAAGTGCCATTGCTGGTAACAGCTACACGAGGATCTTCGCAACCTCCCGGCCATTCATTTTCTTTTTGATTATCTAGAGCCGGATACAGTACAGGTTTAGACAACCTTTTCATATGAATACCATCGCTTGATGAAGCAAAGCCAATTCTTGAAGTACGGCTGCCTATGCCCACCGCGCTATTATCTTCTGCTCTATATAAAACAATGATTTTCCCATCTTTTTTAATTGCAGCCGGATTAAAAACATCACTCGACTCCCAGCCAATATTCTTTCCGGACATAGGATCTAAAAAAGTTGTTGCTTCCGGCGAAAGTATAGGGTTCACATTTGCAGGCCTTATAAATGGTCCAAAGCTCCAAGTGTTTTTATTCCATTGACAAAATGAATTTTGTAAGGAGATTATAAAAATTACACTCAAACATATTACCCATTTATGTATTGATTTTTTTAGCATTATTCAGGATTTAATTAAAGGATGGAGGTGATTGAGTTGTTCCCCAAGTTTTGTTCGGTTTACCGCTTAAGTCAAATTGCAATGTACCACCATTTGCAATCGTACTCCAATCAATCCATGTACTTTCATATTTCTTTCCATTAAATTTTAACGATTTTATATAGGGTTTATTTTCGCTTCCACCCACTATTTTCAAATCTCCATTTTTCAAATGAATAACAGCTGATTGCATATAGGGACTCGTAATTGAAAACCCGCCTACACCAGGTATCTCAGGAAATAAACCTAACGCAGAAAATACATAATAGGCACCCATAGCACCTAAATCATCATTACCCGGTAGGCCTCCCGGTTTATCAAAATACTGCTCTTTTAAAACTCTGTGCACAACAGCTTGGGCTTTGTAAGGCGCATCTGTCCAGTTATATGCCCATGGAGTGGCAAAGCTCGGTTCATTTCCAGAGGCGAACCACTCTTGCCCATAATTTGCATCGAGTCTAACAAAAAGACTATCCAATCTTTTCGCTGCAATATGCTTACCACCTATTGTATCAATTAATGCCTTTAAGTTAAATGGAACCATCCAAAAATAGTTTTTGTAGGTCGCCTCTCTCCAGTCCGCATCATAGTTTTTCCAAGACCCATCCGCATTTCTCGACTGCAACCATTTCCTCTCAGGATTGTATAATTTTTTCCAACTTTGCGCTTTGTGCTGATACCATTGACTTATATATTCATCGTTGCAAGCGTGTAGCGCAAATTGGGATATGGCAAAATCCGCACTGTTATATTCTAATTGCATAGACGCATTTGTATAATATCCTTTGTCTAAAAAGTTCTGTAATCCGGGGCGGGTCAAAATACCTTGTGAATGCGCCGTCGGATCCTCTGCACCGTGTCGCATGGTCGCCAGAATGGACCTTGTATCATAATTGCGCGCGCCAAATGCGTAAGCATTCGCGATTAATATAGCAGTGGGATCACCTTGCATAATACCGGTTTCTACATTTGCTAAGACCCATCTCGGAAATCCACCACCTGATTGTTTAGCAAAGACCTCCAGCGATTGCACCACATCTGAAGCCACATCGGGCTCCAATATACTTAATAATTGAATCTGGGTGCGATAGGTATCCCAATTACTAAACGATGTGTATTCATTTGTTGAGGTTTGGTGGATTCTATAATCCGCCCCCATATATTCACCATTTACATCGTTACATATATTGGGA
Source organism: Arachidicoccus sp. (assembly GCF_050436765.1). Classification (NCBI taxonomy): domain Bacteria; kingdom Pseudomonadati; phylum Bacteroidota; class Chitinophagia; order Chitinophagales; family Chitinophagaceae; genus Arachidicoccus; species Arachidicoccus sp. Next base: position 20,240 of record NZ_JBNQGD010000184.1, read on the forward strand.
TGAATATATGAGTGATATAAATGCGTATAAAACTGTTGTACAAATGAGGAATCGCTACTTTTGATTTGAATTTTATTTAAACAACTATTCCATTTACTTTCAGCATTGGCTTTCACTTTATCAAAACTCCATCCGGTATTCTCGGCCTCCAAATTTTTGCGGGCATTTTCTACCGAAACATAAGACACGCCGATTTTGTATTGAATAACTTTATTACTTTCTACATCAAAAGTAAAATACACACCTGAATGGCTCCCTTCTGCAAAAGTTCCATTTTTTGTAATCTTCTGGTTTTTCCAAACACCAGAATTACAGGCGTTATTATCAAATTGGGCGACAAAATAAACTTTGTATGGAGTAGCAATACCGCAGAATGAACCGCCATCAGCATAGCCTTCACAAGAATTTTTACCCGTTATTACAATAGACGATGTACTAATAGGGGTAGCTGCAACCCCACCACCAATGATAATGGTGGCTTTATGTTCCTTATCCGGATAGGTAAATTTGGCAAATCCGGTTCTTTTTGTTACCGTGAACTGAGCCTTTATGCTATCCGCAACGGTGGCTTGGTAATACCCCGCTGAGCCAACTTCCTTAGAAACATTCATCCTAAGATTGATAATGCTATCCGGAGAAATAGATAAATCACCCAATAGAGGAAGAACAGGAAAATTGCCCATTTCATCACAACCCGCTCCACTTAATTGATTGATAACAAAACCACTTTGCGGAGAAAAATAAGAGCGCGTAAACTGCACCATACCAAAAGGGTAAGTCGCTCCCGGGTAAGTGTTTCCTGATGCTTTCGTACCAATCATCGTATTTACTTTGCCCGCTAAATTATCTTGGGCATATAATTTTTGCGTACAAAACGCAAAAAAAGCCAAAATCAAAAATTGTACTCTTTTGTTCTTTCTTTTAGTCATTTTATAAATTCTCATTAGATAAAGAATAGGGTCTATCTGCTTTATTGACGCTTCTGTTTTTATTAGGACTGTTGCCCATCTCAAATTCAAATTCACCACCATTTATTATGTCTGCATATTTAATCCAATTGTGCGTAAAATCTTTCCCGTTTAATGTCGCTCCTTGAATATATACATTTTGTCGATTATTGTTTGGTGCACTAATCACGAACTTATTTCCATTTTCCAATGTGATCGTAATTTTATTAAAGACCGGACTTCCTATTACGTACTGGTCCGTTCCAGGACAAACGCTGTATAATCCCATCGCGCTCAATACATACCAAGAGGACATCTGTCCTTCATCCTCATCACCCGGATAACCATTTTCGGATGCGTTGTAAAGCTTATCCATAATTTGCCTTATATGAAACTGCGTCTTCCAAGGCTGCCCTGCATAATCATACAGATAAGGCATATGCTCTATTGGCTCATTACCTTGCGCATATTGTCCCATTTTGGAAGCCACCATTTCGTTCATCTCATGAATCCTGTAACCATACGTGCCAACATCTACAGAATCGGGAGCAGAAAAAACGGAATCAAGTTTTGCAACAAAATGCTTATCTCCGCCCATCAAATTTATTAGGCCTTGTATATCATGAAAAACGGACCAGGTATAGTGCCAAGAGTTACCTTCTACAAAAGGACCTCCCCATTCGTAAGGATTGAAGCTTTTATTCCAATTTCCATTTTTATCTTTTCCCTGAACAAAATTTGTAGCCGGATTAAATACGTCTTTATAATTATACAATTGTCTTGAAAATATATTTTCATAAAACTTATTGTGTGTCATTTTTGCAAGCTGATAAGCACAAAAATCATCATAACAATATTCAAGCGTTTTTGCTGTAGCACCTACTCCACTTGAGGGATAAGGAATGTAGCCTAAAGTAAAATAAGACTTCCATTCTTTACGACCAAACCGACCATTTGGTCCATTACCTGTAACTTCATGAAAGTAATAATTTAATGCTGTATCCGGATTGAAAGTTCTAATGCCTTTTGCCCAAGCATCCGCCAACACAGAAATTGCGTGATTGCCAATCATTACACCGCCAGTCTCACCAGGGAATGACCATGAAGGCAACCAACCACATTGGCGCTTTACATCCAATATAGCATTCATATATTGACCTTCCATCATAGGATGGAGTAAGGCATTTAGAGGGAACTGTGCTCTAAATGTGTCCCAAAAACCGGTGTCTGTAAAGAAATAGCCTTTATGTATTTTACCATCATTGGGGCTGTAATAATATGGCTGTCCGTTTTCATCATACTCATAAAATTTACATGGAAACAAATTAGCTCTGTAGAGGCAAGAATAGAATGTTTCCTTCTCGGCATTAGAACCACCTTCTACCTGAATTCTATTTAATAATTTATTCCAAACTTTTGCAGCTTTTTCTTTCGTTTGATCAAAAGTATTATTGCCTATTTCGGTATTCAAATTTCTTTCTGCCTGCTCTAGATTAATATAAGAAGACGCTATTTTCGCTTCCACTTTTACTCCTTTTGCAAACTGAATAAAGCCCCCTATTTGTTCTCCCGAGTCCATCAAATTCTTCCGCTTTATTTCCCCTGTTTTACCATTCCAGGTACCGTAGTCAATAATGGGCTTATTAAAAGTAATGACGAAATAGTTTTTAAAATTGCCCGGAATAAATAAACCGTTATTTACATAACCTGTAATCTTATTTTGTTTGGGGAATATTTTTATTTCACTAAGTTTGGTATACCCATCAATAATTAAATAGGCCGATTTATTTTTTGGAAAAACAAATCTAAAGTTTGCCGCTCGTACCGTTGGTGTTATCTCCGTCGATATGCCATTGTCAAAAATTACCTTGTAATAATTGGGCTTCGCAATCTCGTTGCTATGTTTAAAAGTGCTAGCCCTTTTAGTCTCGTCGACAACCAATTTCCCCGAAACCGGCATCAAAGTAAATACACCATAGTCGTTCATCCAGGGACTGCATTGATGCGTCTCACCAAAACCTCTTATGCTTGAAGACCCATATTGATATTTCCACCCATCGCCATTTTTACCCGTTTGAGGCGACCAAAAATTCATGCCAAAAGGTAAGGCTACCGCGGGAAAAACATTTCCAGCTGAAAACTGAGGCGTTGAATTAGTGCCTTGCAGCCCATTTACATATTTTAGTAAATTAGGTTCTTGTGAATAACCCATATTGCAAAACAAGAATGCAGCCGTGAAAATCGAAAATAATTTCATTTTAATTTGCCCTTCAATTTTTATTTATATTTAAGTACCAATTAGTAATCCAATCCACTATTTCTTTTACTATTTCTATTAAGCAGAAACAGTGCGATTCAACGCTACAATAAAAAAGAATTGCTCCCCGCTTGAATTGTATATTTTTTATTCTTCCAAATAAACACGCCGGAAGTTTTCTCAGGTAGATTTATGTTGATTCTCCATTTACCATTTTCTAATCTATAAGCAACAGCCACTTTTCCATTTGGATGAGGAATCTCTCCGCTTACATTGGTCATTGTACCCAAATGCGGTTCTATTTTTATTCTACTAAAGCCTGGCGCATCACTGTCTATTCCCAAAACAGTTCTAAAAAACTCAATATTGGGACTACTTCCCCAAGCGTGACAATCAGAGCGCGTAGTGTAAATATCAGATATCTCCGCCCAAGTGGTAAGCCCCATCTTAATATCATTTTTCCATACACCTAACCAATTCATATAATCATTGCCCAATCCAGCTTTCACCAAAGCCCTATTCAAATAATACTTAAAATAAATAGTACATTGTGTTAAACTGCTATCAGTAATTAACTTTTCTGCTAAAGCATGCAATTGTGATTCTCCAACCATTCCAGCAAGGATAGCCAGGGCATTAGCATGTTGAGAAAAACTAGATTTATCTACTACATCCGCATACAATCCCCGTTTAGTGTCCCAATATTTATTTTGAATTGTTTGTTTTAATTGAGCTGCTTTCTTTTGGTAGATAGTGGCAAAAACAGGTTCTCCCATTTTTAACTCCATTTGATTCATCCATTGGTAAGCTAATAGCAATTGCAAATCAAGTATTGCCGAGCTTCCATCAGATCCTCTAGGGGAATTTCCAAAAAACCAACCTTTCCCATTTGCCCAATCCACAAAATTCCAATAAGGCACATCTTTTAAAGAGCCGTCTTTTTGTTGATATTTGCCAAAGAAGTCAAGTATATCTCGAGCGCCCGACAATTTACTTTTAATAAAAAGAGGGTCATTTCTATACATCCAATAATCATGCAGCATTCCAATATACCATAAAGAGAAAGGAGGAATAATTTGTGTACTATGCGTTGGATAACGGCTAAGCGTAACTCCTTCAGGCAGGCGCGAATGATCCATTAGATTAAGAGCATTACGGGCTAATCGATCGTCACCCGTGTAATAATAGGAAACCATCGCCTGAATTCTAGTATCGCCAATGTATTGTAATTGTTCATAATAAGGACAATCGGTATAAGTTTCAAAAGCATTTAGTCTGGCAGTACGCCACCCAATGTTCAAAATTTGTTGAATTTCTTTATTGTCTTTATCTGAATGTATTACCGCTTTTTGCTTAAATGGAAATCCGGTAAAAGTTCCGTAAAAATCATTTAAAACAAGTGGCTCATTTTTAGTTTTTATTACCAAGTGGATATACCGGTATGTACGGAACCTAAGTGTCGTAAAGGATTGTCCCATTTTACCATTGGAAATTAGGTCGTCGGTTCTACCTGAGAAATCTTTCCCCTCTACAACGTTACGATTGCTTTTTCGCATGCCGTATTTAGCGATATTATCAAAAAGAGACTCTGCATAACCAATAGAAATAGTTGCATCTTTTCCGCCGCTAAATACAGCGGTTATATAAGCATTGGTCTCATAAGTTTGGTCAAGTAACAATTCGACTGTTGAATGAGCGGCGATAGTAATGGACGTCTTGGAAGCGGGAAATCCTGCGGGAACTTTTATTCCTTTTTCCTCCCGCAAAACAGCAATACGTTGGTAAGTCCGCTCCATTTGTGGCAAAGAAGAAGGCACCAACATCCAACCAAACCCATCTCCCTCTCCTTTAAGCTTAGCCGGAAAAAGTTCAGCAGCATTACTCCAGGAACTATCGTCAAAATTCGCTGCTTTCCATCCCATAATTGTCTTATTCATATCCACATTTTGCCCCGTGCTGGCCGCGAAATACCCCCAAAGAGGCTGATAAGCACTATCACGCGTACATTTCCAGGACTTATCGGTGTTCAGGACTTCCTCCTTAGCAGAATTCCCTTGTAAGACAAAACCGGTGCGCAGCGTGATTTGCGATTCAGGACGATATTGGGCCTCATTGTAAACAAGGGCCGCAATAATATTTTTTCCCTTATGAAGAAAGGGGGCCAAATCAACTGTTTCAAAATTCCAATAGTGAAGGTCGCTGCGCACCGGCCCCAATGAGACCAATGAGTCATTTACAAACAATTTATAACGATTATCTGCCGAAAGGTTTACAATAAAAACACTCGGAGTTCGTTCCAAATCAAGATTCTTCCTAAAATAATAAATACCATAACCCATTCCATCATCACCCGGTGCGGCAATCCATTTTGCATTCCATTGACTAAGTCGAGGTGAGAGCCGTTGACCATAGCTATAAGTCGTTATGCATACACTTGACAACAAGACCATTAAACCCGCAACAAAATTCTTCATATATTTTTTTATTGAATTATGCCAGTATACTAAAATTGAAAAAATCTCTTTATAAAATCAATGACCGTTCAGATATCGCTCCAATAAAACATGGCTACTTCAAGGCTCTATTTATAGCCACCTTTACGATTGGCTCCATTACTTTATAACCCATAAGGTTGGGGTGCACAAAACCATCCTGAGACCATTTCGCTATTAATCCATCATTATGATTAACCATCGCCGACCAATAATCTACATAAACAATGTGATTTTGTTCAGCGTATTGTTTTAGCATCTTGTTTAGCTGCATAATTTTGGGGGCCGGATTTAAACCATGATGCCAAGGAAAATCCGAAGCGGGGAGTACCGAGCATAAAATAGATTTAATCCCATTTACTCTTGCTAACTCAACCATTGAAACAATATTCCCAAAAGTATTTTCGATAGATATAGGTCCTCTATTCTCAGCTATATCATTGGTTCCAGCCAAAATCACCACTACCTTTGGATGTAAGTTTATCACGTCTTCCCGGAAACGAACCAGCATTTGAGCAGAGACCTGCCCTCCTATCCCCCGACCTATATAATCATTTCTCGTAAAAAATGTCGAGTCTATATTATACCAATTTTCAGTTATGGAATTTCCCATAAAAACCACCTTATTTTCTTTGTGAGCAGCACCCATTAGATTTGCATTGGCATCTTTGTATTTTGAGAGCCAAGACCAATCGGTATATATTAAATTATCATAGTATTTCTTAAGATTTGCCCAGCCTTCAGCAGTCTTCCGAGCTTCTGTTTTTTCGTTACTTATAGGTTTCAATAAACCTTTCTCTTTTAACCAGTCGACAAAACAGTTATTCCAACTACCCGCAGAGGTATCAAATAAGAAATTGTTTTCTTTAGTATAAAGATGTAATTCCGTAGAGTGTCCGGTATTCATCAAGCCTTTATATAAATCCAAATATTTTAATTGTTTTGCTTTCGAACCATCCGCCACCCCAGCGATAAACAATAGCGGAACATCAAGTGTCGCAGTATTTAAAGAGGCTTTTGTGAAATTCGGATCGATTATTCCGGCAAAATTAGGGCGACTACTTATGGCCTTACGCAGCGTTATGAATGAGGATGCCAAAGGAGCATTCGAAAAGTCTAAAATACCGATTTGACTTGGCGATATTTTATAGACAGTTGCGTGACTTCTTATATAAGAAACGGATGCAACTCCATCAGCTTTTATTACAGAAACCTGAAGCGGTTGCCCTTCAACTCTAGCACCATAGTCTAATAAAAACACGACAACGCCTTTTTCACTAAGCCATTCAGCTAACCTAATATTATTCTCTTTGTGCGAAGTACCATGAGGCAATAGTACGATAGCTGTTCCAGTTGGCTGTACCATTGGATCCACAGTATAAATCATGAGTGTCGGATGACCCTTATTATGATTTGCATTAGGATATAGTTGAATCAACTTTTGCTGAGCCTTTACTGAAAAAGCCAAGCATATCAATGCGATTACGATTAATTTTTTATTCATACCAAATTGCTTTTTTAGTTATTCACTTAATAAAACAGAAAACAACAACTTATTTTAAATTAATAGGAGCGATAAAGAGATGTGTTTGTAATAAATGTAGATGCAGGTAATCCTGCTTTATTGAATAAATGAGGTACCGCCTTATCTGACCAAGCGTAACGAACCGCCATTGGATGTGCGACCGAAGCAGCAGATACAATCACTTTATTTCCTTGAATAAATGCGGCAGCTGGTACAAACCTCCCATCATCTCCTGCGATTTCAAAACTATTTAAGGTTCCTCCTTTAGCGTCTAAGCCGCCATCGGAATATTTAAAAGATATAGCAATCTTATTGCCTTCTATCTTCATACTTTTATATAGAGGGCCGGAATAAACAATCCCCTTTTCTCCATAAGTATTCGATAATGCCCAGAGCGCAATACGCCTACCTACTTCCTGTTTATGCGAAGGATGAATATTTGTTGTGTCTCCTATATCAAGTGTCACTGCCATACCTGTATTGGGCAATTGTAAAGTTGCCCGCTGTGCATCCCGGAGTGCTGCAGATTTAACTCCACTGCTGCCATAAGGAAAAGGCGCAATTTGCACAAAATAAAATGGGAAACTACCTTCGTGCCATCTTGTTCGCCAATCCTCAATCATATCGGGGAAAAGCCTAGCGTATTGTGTTGCTCTACCAACATTAGATTCGCCTTGATACCAAATAGCACCTTTTATCGCAAAAGGTATTAAAGGAGCAATCATTCCATTGTATAATACTGCCGGGTTGTTAGGGTTTTGGGTAACTAAAGACTCATTGTGCTTAACAAAAGCTATTTTGTATTTCCAATTACTTGAAAGATTAATACCATTGTTAGAAGAACTCCCGGCAGGATAAATATTCAATGCATCTTTTTCACCGTATATGCCACCATTCCCTCCTGCATCAGTTACTCTTATCGCAATTACATTTACGCCTGCTTTAACCATATTGCCCGGTATATCATACGACCGCGGAGTCAGCCAACCATCGGTTGCCCCTATCTTCTGTCCATTAAACCAAGTAATATCATTATCATCGACGGGTCCCAGATTTAGCTTTAACGGTTTACCCACCCAAGAAGCAGGAATATTTATTTCTTTTCTAAACCACACGATGCCATCCAAGTCCGGATATCCGGCTTTTTCCCATGTCGTCGGCAATGCCATTGTTTTCCAAGAATGATCTTCGAAGTTAGTTTCTTTGAATTGATCGTTAATATGTACAGATGCTTTCTGCCAAGCTATATCATCATCTTTATATTGTTTCTCTACCTTTTTTACAATTGGACTTAAAGAATCCAATTTATTAAGTGCACTGTCAAAATCACCAAGTTTTCGCAAAGCACTATTACTAGTCCAAGCTTCTGCAACTGTGCCCCCCCAACAAGTTTCAATTAAACCAATCGGAACTTTCAACTTTTGATAAAGCGCCCGGCCAAAGAAATAAGCCGTAGCACTAAATGGCGCAACAGATTGCGGATTGCATTCCGACCAGTTGCCTTCACAATTTTGCTGTGGAGAAAGTGCAATGTCGCGCTTTACCGTAAATAAGCGAATATTCGGATAATTAGCATTTTTTATTTCTTGAGCTGAATTTAGCATCGAAGCCATTGGCGGCCAACCTTGAAGTGGAAATTCCATATTAGACTGGCCAGAACATACCCATACTTCTCCAATCATGACATTATGCAACACGATTGTTTGGGAACCTTTGATGGTTAAAGTATATGGCCCGCCAGCCTTTGGCGTTTTTATCTTCAACATAAAATAGCCTTCTATATTAGCTTTTGTGCTTATCGATTGATTATTCCAACTGCCACTGAGGGTTATTATCTGTTCCGGCTTCGCCCAACCCCAAACAGGAGCCTCGTAGCGCTGTTGCAAAACCATATTATCCGCAAAAAAAGTCGGTAATGTTATTTTAGCAAAAGCAGAAAAGGAAAAAAACAAACATAAGAATGCAGCGACGGATAATCTAGTAAACACACGCATAACTTGAATCATTTAATGGTTATGAAAAATCTATCCTATGGCAATGCTAACTTGACAAAAAGATTATTGTACTTTTTCAAGCGTAATTCGGTGGTTAACCGGCTTATTGATTGCATAAATTTTGTCAACAAGTATTTCCATTTCTTCCTTCCAGACATCCCGAACACTTTTATTGTGTCCTGCAATATAAGCACCCATATTTCCGCGAACAAAAGGATTCGTAATAGCACCAACTCTAACAGTGTCGATTGCAGCATAGTTGTCCTTAAATAACATGCCCTTATCTTGGAGAAAAGAATATTCCACCCATAGGTAATCACGAAACCCTTTTTCTATATTCCAGCGCTCCTCGTTCAACTCCATGATTGCTGAAGCTTGCTGATATTCCGGTGTGCTTTTTTGTTTCGCTAAATTAATCCCATTGGCCAAATCAGAGGAAGACCATTCTCCTATTTTCTGACCGTCTATTTTCAAAACATAATTTTCATCAGGTAAATTTCTAACGACCAAAAGTTCATTATCAAACTCTTTCATAAAAGGAATAACTTTCAAGGCATCCGAGGCCGGTTTAGTTTCCTCCCAACCACGAACGATTGTATCAACTGGAAATGGTAAAGACTTCGCTAAATAGTCAAATGCTACGCTATTTGCTGAAACTTTTAAATTGGAAATATTGCAGTTTCCTTCTTTAATTACTTTTTTTGATTTAGCATCAATCGCTATATCTGCGACATCTTTCCCTGCCAGACCCTGGCTTTTAAGAATAGTAGAAGCCATTACTAAATGTCCATCATCATCCGGATGTATGCGACCAGAACCCTCCAGAGTAAAAGCTGAATCTGTTTTCTGTTCTCTTAAATTAATTGCGGTCATGGGGCTGCTAAGATCCACATATCCCCAACCGTTTGCTTTTGCAGAAGCTTCCTGAAAGCTGTCGATCCTTAACATTGCTTTATTTTTTCCGGGAAAGACCGTACTTTTAATTTTTGCTGTTTCATCGAACGGAGGCCCGGACATGATAATCTTTTTTGCCTGGGGATATTGTTGAAAACGTTTTTCGATTTTTTTATAAGATTTATATGATCTTTCCACATTTTCATCTGCCAGTTCTTTCGCATTTGGTTTTAAATATTCATAATATCCGGCGTCGTTCATACCAAAAGTCAGGAAAATAACGGTAGGCTTTTTAGCGAAAACATCGCTGTCTAACCTTTTATACATCTGCTCGGCCACGTCTCCACCAATACCACAGTTAAATATTTCGATTCTTCTATCTGGGAAATGTGTCATGTAATACAGCCATACATAAGAATGGTAATGCCCCCCATGCGTGATACTATTGCCCTCAAAAACGACTCGATCACCAGTTTTAAATGGTGCAACATTTTGGGCATGAGCGATTATACTTAAGGAAAAAGCCATTCCAATTAATGCAATTATTTTTTTTATCATCTTTTGCTTTTTTTAAAATTATTATAAAAACCATTTGTAGTTAAATAAGAATCCTTTCGTTGAGAAAATTCAAATCTTTTATACACTATACCAAGCGCCCTAGCCATGAGGCTGAAAAAATCGGCCCTCCTATTAAATTACTGATTTAGTAGAGGACAAATTACATACTCCACCGCCAATCAATGCTGCACTTTCCATTAAAGAGGATTTCACAATAACAGGCATTATGTCCAATTCTTTGCTTAAATACGTCATTACCTGAGGCATAAACTTGTCCCAGGCATTGGCGATATTGCCACCAATAACAAGTATTTCAGGGCTTTGCTTTTGAATAAATCTGACTAAGAACCAACTAAGGTCTTTCGCAAATATTTCAAAAGATTTTACGGCATTATTGTCATGGGGATATAAGGCAACTACTGCTTTCGCATCTTTTAATTGCTTACCCGTTAAACGAAAATAATTGCGTACCAATCCACGGGTAGAGACACTTTCTTCTATATACTCGCCGTTATAATCCATCACGCTTAATTCCGCATCAATCGTCTTCCCACTTTTGCAAATGGAAGAACCCAATCCCGTTCCTAAGGTGATACCGATAGCATTTGCATAGCCTTTTGCCGAACCGCAAAAAACCTCCCCTTCCAAGAAGGCTTCGGCATCGTTTCTAAATAAAATATTACCCGGCTCAATGTTTAATCTTTTTGCCAATTCTTCCCGGATATTCATGCCGTACAACGCTTCGTATTTATTAAAGCCTTTTATCAAACAAATACCGTTAGGATAATCAAAAGGTCCGGGCATGGCAAAACCTATTTTCTGAATAGTAGTCCCCGACTGTGCCCACAATTCTTTGATTGCATCTGCCCATTTAGTTAATATTTCTTCTGCTGTTCCGTGGCTGTCAACATAATATCTCACCAGTATATTTTCTACGCATTCTTTCTTATTTAAATCAATGAGTCCTATGGTAATATGTGAGCCACCAATATCAATTCCGGCAACCAGATGCTCCGGGCAATTTTGCGTCATCTTGTGTTTTTGTTTTAATGATAAAATATTATTTATGGTATACTGTTTTTTCAATAGCTTTGACGGCAATGCTTTCCATTATTTTGTAACCTTCTAGAGTGGGATGAACGCCATCTTTAGCTAAACCTTTTCTCATGCCATTATTGCCATCGGTGAGAGCAGAGAAATAATCGACATACACAAAATGATTTTTTTTCGCATATTGTTGTAGCATTTTATTTAATTCGGGAATTTTAATATTTGGCTGCATGCCTTTGTGCCAAGGATAATCAAAGGCAGGTGTGATTGAACAAATAAGTACTTTAATATCATGCTGTCTGGCGAGTTCAGCCATGGAAGCAATATTGCCTGAAATATTTTCCAAAGATATATCGCCTGTATTGCCTGCTATATCATTGGTCCCTGCCAGGATGATGACAGCTTTTGGATGCAGATCAATTACATCTTTTCGAAATCTTACCAGCATTTGGGAAGTGGTTTGACCGCTTATGCCTCTGTCAATATAATTATTATTGGCAAAGAATGAAGGATCACTATTTATCCAAAAATCGGTGATAGAGTTGCCCATAAAAACAACTCCTCGCTTGGATTGAGGTAATTGTTTAACTTGGTTATTGGATTTTTCGTAACGTCCAAAGTTGGCCCAGTCACCCTTTTGTGCTTCAGCTTTAAATAAGAACAGGCCAATAGCTGCAAATAATAGCAGTGATTTTTTCATAATTATTTAGTTTAAATTAATTGTATAATAATATTATTCTCTCCCCGAATATAATCATTTATGGAAGCATCTTTTTTTTGTTTCCCATTTACCGTAAATGATTGTATGATTGTACCATTTCCTTTAACCGTAATATTCAAAACTGCGTTGCGATAACGTATATTTTTTAGAGACAATAAGTGAATGGTAGGAGGTAGATAAGGTGAGAAAATTATACCATTGCTTTTAAAACGAAATCCAATCATGCCAAAATCAACCATGTTAATATATGCCGTTGCTGACCATGTTTGCAGTCTGCAAGATTGAGTCAGACTGCCTTTTTGCCAGCCGCCAAAGGGTTGTCCGGTATTTGGATTATATATTTCTCGAAATTGATAATCCCCTTTGTCTTCGTCTATAGCCAGGTGCGTCAAGCCATCCAGCTCTATGTTAAACGAATGTCTATCGCCAGCAATGATAGACGCTTTTGCGAAAAATCCATTGACCATGGGCCAAATCAGGTTGTTATGACGTCCGGGTTTGTCTTTAGAAAATCTTGGGAAGTCCGTATAAATAGAGGTAATCCCATAATTAGAAACCTGTACACTTTGTAATATTTTTTGCGCTTGTTTTTTATTGACTATGCCAAACATGATGGCGAAAGAAACACCAAGTCCTTCCTGATATTTATCTATTTTCCCGTTTCCTTCCACTAAATAATATAGTTTATTTTCTTTTTCATTATAGAAGTTTTTAAGGATGTTCTCTTTCAATTTGTTCGCTTTCTTTTCAAAAATTGTTGCCTGAGTTTTGTCTGTATGTAGCAAACTTTCCATTTTTATTAAGCAGAGATAGGCTTCGTAATAAATACAGTTGGTACTTAAACATTTGATATATCGGGCATGGGGATAATCTAATACAAAAGTAGAATGTATGTTATCGTCATCAATAGGTTTTGGGTAACCTGCAATGCCGTCGTTAAATACTGACGGACCTGTGAATAAGCCATGATTTCTATCGAATGCTTGTTCCTCCAATTGTTTAATTGAATTGAGCGAACATTGATATGCTTGTTTCAAAAATTTTTTATCGCCGGTTACATAATAATGATTAAGCGCAGCTATTACCCAAATTATTCTGTCCCAATATTGATGGCCAATAGTGTCTTTGTTTTTGGTAACGCTCCACAGCGATTTTTCTGCAACTTTAGGACGTAAAAGGCTTGCACAATTCCAGGAATTGATGGCAATATCCCGAACCCATTCCCCGCCATAGTCGCCACCAGCTGCTAATACACCTCTACGCACATTTATATTCATGGTATTGACCGCAAGATTATATGCATCTTCAATGTTTTGATTGTCGCAAGTGAAGTTTTGTGCGCATATACTGCAAGGAATAAATAGAAGCAAAAATAGAAATTTGATCATTCCTTTTTTAATTGAATTGAAAAAGTACAATTAGTAAAGTTGGTTTTTTAAAAGTACCCTATAGAGATTTAAACCTCTATTGTATACTTCGATTATTCATTCTTACTTTATAAAATTTAATACCAAATACTAGGATAACAAAATAGCACACGATAGGAAGATAGTATGCTGAAGCGATATTTACATTGGCGATTCTGCCCATAAAATATGGTAAAATGGCCCCCCCAACTACACCCATAGAGATGAAAGAAGATGCTTGCTGTGTATGGCTTCCAAGATTTTTTAGACCAAGGCTGAAAATAGTCGGGTACATTATGCTAAAGAAGAAATTAATCATTAGTAATGCTACAAAAGATACGTAACCAAAACTCTGTGCGACCAATAAACAACAGATGATATTTCCTAAGGCAAATGCTGCCAGCAATTTGTTAGGAGCAATAAATTTCATCAAATAAGTTCCAACCATTCTTCCTAGTGCCATCATTGCCATAAAAATAATCATGTAATTTCCTGCCGATTGCACAGTAAAACCCATTTTTTCATGTCCATAATTGATGAAGAACGCCCATGTACCCGCTTGTGCTGCTACATTAAAAAACTGTGCAATAATTGCCCATACGAAATGACGATGTGAGAAGAGTTTTTTATGAGGGGTTATATCGATATTGACTGCTGCAATATCTTCCGTATTTTCAACATGAACATCAGTGAATTTCGGGATCTTTACGAATGCGAAAACTACAGCAAACAAAATTACGATAATACCTATTGAAACATATAACATTTTTACTGAGGTTAAATCATTAGTATTCTCTGTTGCTCTTAGTAAAAAATAAGTACCGATTGCAGGCCCTATCATTGTACCTACCGCATTGAATGCTTGAGAAAAATTGATTCTGCGATCACTTGTTCTTTGATCTCCCAAAGATGCTGCGAACGGGTGTGCTACCGTTTCTAAAGTTGCCATGCCGCAACCTAAAACAAACAAAGCAATCCTGAACATAGTAAATGAGGCATTATCTGCAGCGGGAAGAAATAAGAAAGTTCCCAGAACAAATAAAAATAATCCAAATAAAACGCCTCTTTTGTATCCAAATTTTTTAAGAAAGATTCCCGCAGGAATACTCATTATGGCATAAGCGCCGAACACCGAAAATTGTATTAAGCCTGATTGTGATTTGCTTAAATGTAACACACTTTGAAAATGTTTATTTAGTACATCACACATTGAAAGTGAAATGCCCCAGATCATAAATAGTGCGGTTACAAAGCTGTAGGTGATCAGATATTTTTTTTCTGTAAATTTTGGATTTGACATTGTCAGTTTTGCTTTTTATAATTATTAATTAGCTGAATATTCATGTAATTCTTCTCGAAAGATTCTTAATGCTTTCCCGATATGCTTTTCAACAGTACTAACTGATATTTGTAATTTTTGCGAAATATCTTTTTGAGAATATCCCCAATGTCTGCTTAAATAAAAGACTTCTCGACATTTATTGGGAAGTTTCTGGTAGACTTTTTTGATTTGGATAGATAGCTCTTTTGTTTCTAAACTTAAAAAATCGTTTTTGCAATAACCTAACGAAAAATCGTTTTTGCAGTATTTTAAATGAACAGCCTTTGATCTGTATTCATTAAAAATTTTCAGGCGAATCGCTTTGCACAAATAGGCTTTTATAGACACTTTAAAAATAATATGCATTCTTCTCTTATATAGAGAAATAAATACATCCTGTATCAAGTCTTCTATCGCGGAAGCATCGCTGAGCATACCGTTGGCAATTTTCAATAGAAGTGGATAGTACCTTGAATAAACTTCATCAAATGCTTTTGTTTCCATACTTAATATGACCGCTAAATCATCATCAGAAAGGCTTTTATAGTTAACTATTTTTAACATAAAATAAGTTTAGGAGGACAAATTATGATGTTTTTAATAATTCGTCAAATGTTTTCCATATATTTTTTATATTTTTTTATTGAAATATCGTTTTTTCTATAAGAGATGCAAATTCTTTCTTTACGGTTATAAAATTTTTAAGAAAAAACTTCTGGCCCGGCAGCTAAAAACTACATAATTTGTTCGGTGCCTATTTAAATGGCAACAAGTTAGCTGCAATTGGCCTATTCTTTCAAATTTAACAAGTAAACCCCACTGGTCTAGCCGATGGGGTTTACACTTCATTCTATTCGAAACGATACTACTTTTATTTTTTGACAGGTTTAATAACCTTAGCGGGGACAGATGGCATTACTGCCTTGGGTTGTGGATGAGAAGGCTTGGTATTTGTGCCCGATCCACCAATCAATGGTAAGTCGTTAGATCCTCCAGCATCGGTATCGCTTTCCGGTCCTATATTCGATTCATTTGTTTTCATTTCATTTTGATCCCCATTTAACGAACTGTCTTTTATATTATGTGCCCAATCGTAAATTAAGGATTGTGCACCATTATCGAGATTATTGGTATTATTAAATCTTTGTTGGGCGTTTATTCCTGTTGAGGGGTCATTTTGTGCTTTGTGGAAAAAATAAGCCCATATTGGCAGGGCAACAGAAGAACCTTGCCCTTCCGATGTGCTTTGGAAACGAATAAAACGGTCGTCACAACCTGTCCAAACGCCAGCAAGCAATTGTGGGGTATAACCAATAAACCAGGCATCACTATTGTCATTTGTTGTACCTGTTTTGCCAGCAATATCGCCTTCTACATCGTATCGGCTCATTCTTCTACCCGTTCCATAATTTATTACATCTTCCATCATAGAGACTAAAGAATTAGCTGTAATATCACTAATAACCTCTTTACGCTTAGGCGTATTTGTAAAGAGCACATGATGATGGGCATCTTCGATACGTGTGATAACCATTGGCTGGACATTAAATCCTCTGCCTGGAAACATTGAATATGCTTGCATCATCTCAATTAAAGAAGTTTCTCCACTACCCAAGGCAATAGAAGGATAGGGTTGTATATTGGACGTGATTCCACAGGTCTTTAAAAAGTCGACAAACTTTACAGCACCAACATTTCCGTCACCTAATTGCTTCATAACATAAGCAGTAGCACAGTTGCGCGATTCAGCAAGCGCTTGAGACAAGGGAATCGTCTCACCCGTACAAGTTGTGGTAGTCGCCGGTACATTCCCATAACCTTTAAAATATTGTTGCACGTCCTGTACTAGTGTATTGGGGGTGAAGCCCGCTTTTTCTATTGCTAAGCTATATAGCAATGGTTTAATGGTAGAACCTACCTGTCTTTTAGTATTTATATTTACGTGATCATACTTATAGGTTCGAAAGTTGATGCCACCTACCCAAGCTTTTACCTCGCCGCTGATAGGATCCATTGCCATAAACCCTGCTTGCAACATTTGCCGATGATATTTTATTGAATCATAAGGGGTCATTATGGTATCTGTATACCTTTTGGGATTCCAGGCAAATACACGCATAGGAGTTTTTACGTGAAAGGACTTTTCAATATCCTTCTCCGACATCCCGGCTTCTATTCCATTTTGCCATCGACTGGTATGTTTCATTGCCCAGATAAGTGTGCGTTCATGTCCTTTCCATACACTGCCACTTTTGATGTCAGATTGTTGATTGAGTAATTGCTGCATATAGCTTAAATGCTTGGCTACTGCTTCTTCTGCGTACTTTTGGAGTGTTGGGTTAATGGTCGTGTAAATTTTTAAACCATCGGTATATAAGTCATAATTGGTGCCATCCGGTTTTGTGTGCGTTTTACACCATTCTTTTAATTGTTCAATCAATATCATCCTAAAATAAGGCGCTATGCCATTTGCCTCATTGAGTTTGTGATAATCTAGTTTAATAGGAGTTGCTTTAATGGCTTCCGCCTCTTTGGCTGAAACAAAATTATTTCTAACCATTTGGTTGATGACAATATTTCTGCGCATCAGAGACTTATCTGGATGTAAATGAGGGTTATAAGTAGTTGATGCTTTTAACATGCCAATTAAAACGGCTGATTGAGCAATAGAAAGTTGAGAGGGATCGACCTGAAAAAACGTACGAGCTGCATTTCTGATTCCATATACATTTGAGCCAAAGGGAACAGTATTCAGATAAAGTGTCAGAATCTCATTTTTTGTAAAATTTCTTTCCAGTTTAACTGCTATAATAGATTCCTTTATCTTTTGAAAAATACGAATAAACGCATTTCTTTTATAGTCCGTAAAGAGGTTTTTAGCGGTTTGCATGGTAATGGTGCTTGCACCACCTTCTCCGCCTAGAGAAAACACCGCTCTTGCCAAAGAACGTGGATCAATGCCATTGTGTTGATAAAAACGTTCATCTTCCGTTGCGATGAGTGCTTCAATCACGTGCGGGCTTATTTGATCAAATGAAACATTAATTCTGTCCTGTAAATATACTTTACCCATTAACGAACCATCATCGGCATATATTTGACTGGCTTCAGATGCATTTGGATTTTGTAGCTGTTCAATAGAAGGCATCTCGCCCAATAAACCATAATTCGCCATTAATAAGATAATACTGACACCAAGAATACCACATAAAAAAACTGTCCATAAAAGGCGTATAGCTCTGTTTTTGTGCTTTTTTGGTGCTGATGGTTGTGTTTGTTTGTCCATTTGCAAAACGTATTCAAATTTTGTATTGCCGAAAAATGATTTAAAAGAATTCAAAAGTAAAATATACTTATTAAAGAAAACTAAAAAAAATATTCCTTTTCTTTTTGGACTTTCGCTTTCAAATACTTTTTCATTCCGGTAACTGATTTCATTTTTTCCACAAAATCAATTAAGAAAGCTAATATGTCTGGCTATGAAACTGTATAACCCTGTTTACTTTTCCGTTCAGAGATATTGTCGATTTTCCTATTGAATTTTATCGAATAGTTTTTGCTACTTATTTTTCTAATAACTAAATAGTTTGCTGGCCATTATTGCATCATGTCCATAGATATCTTTACGAATATTTAATTTACCCTGTTCGTCCACCCATGCAGTGAAATACACTAAGAATACGGGGACTGTTTTATCTAATGTTACCCATTTTTCTTTTATATTTTTGTTCATAAGGGAATCAATTACATCTTTGGAGTATTTCACGGAATCATCTCTCAATAGCCAGTCGGCCATCTTCTCCGGTTCGGATAGTCTTACACATCCATGGCTTAAACCTCTGTTTCTGGAAGTGAATAAATCATGATTCGGTGTGTCGTGGAGATAGATATTATAACTATTGGGGAATAAAAATTTTACTCTTCCCAAAGCATTATCCGGGCCGGGAAGTTGACGCACATCTGGAACGCCTTGATTGTAACCCGTAATTTCCATGTTATGTTTGCGTATATATTCGGGGTCATTTTTTATTCCAGGTAATATTTCTTTTAAGACAATGCTTTTTGGAACATTCCAATAAGGAGCAAAAACAATATACTTAATATTGCCTGAGAAAATAGTTGTACCATGTGCTGCAGAACCAACAATTACACTCATACTGAAAACTTCTTTACCGTTTTGGTAGGCATGGAGTTTATAATCAGGAATATTTACCCAAATATATTCTTTTGGCAATTCGGCAGGGATCCAACGAACCCGTTCTAGATTTACGGAAATGTCCTGAATAAGTGTATCAATAGGGATATTTAGGGCCTTCATAAAATTTGGGCCCACCACACCATCGGGAGAAAGACCATACCGTTTCTGAAAACTTATTACCCCTTTTTCTGTAGATTTATCAAATTGATTGCTTTGAATATCTTCTTCTAAATCACCAAGTAAGTAGAGCCTATGTTGTATTAATTGTACGACACTATTAGAATCGTTTAATTTAAGCTTTGGTACATCAAGGCCGATACTATCCCATTTATCATCTTTTTTCAATTCGATGTATTTCTGCAAATAGGCGCGGA
>NZ_JBNQGD010000185.1:0-1895 GCF_050436765.1 Arachidicoccus sp.
TGATTTAATCTTTCGTAAGGACAATAGTATGTAAGCCAATAAATAGGAGAAGGTACCTATCCAGCCCAAAAGTTGGAACATATTATTTAGGATATTTCTTTCAATACATTAGCGAATTTTGTTTTTATAAAAGTAAGCTTAAATTTAAAAAGCAGCCATTCTAAATTTCATTTTGCACCGCCTAAAATTAAGGATAAGTTCTTTTAAGAAATATGTTGAACGGGATCAACGCATTAAAATTATTTGTCTGAGTTACGGAAGTAATTGGTTTGTGATACTAAAATTATCGCTTTTATCTTCATGTAATCTTTTGTTTAAACATTTTGCCATTCGTTGTTATCAAGAAAATGACAAACGATCCAATAGCGTATTTTCTTGGTTGCTAAGACCACCGTATGGATAGAAAGCGGCCCTTAACCGGGAGACCGTTCCCATAATTGCCCTGGGCTAAAATTTAAAGCGCCGGATGTTTGATGATTGTTGTAACTAAAAAATTTCTAGAACTTCTCTTCTTGTATCATTTGTAATAGGCCAAAGATTTTCATTATCCTTTTTAGGCTTTAATGGGCTTTTTATTTTCCGCTCGACTAAAATATAACTTTTAAATCCCGCCGCAGTGCTATAGGTAATTGTAATTGTTTTGCCCACAAAAGGTAACAAATCAAAACTTTCCATATGCCATTCTGTAGCTTTTTTACTTATCATTCCTGTTTTAGCATAACTAGCGAAATTATTTATAGAAGATGCGCTTTTGCGGGCTGCTATCACCGATTTCCCATTAATATGTATGCTTGGTAAATTCGGTCTGCCAATTAATAATAAATCGCAACGGCCTCGCGCGTCTGAGGGAACAGTAAGTGTCGTTGTTGCCGGAGTTTCTGTTTTTTTAAATTGAATGCTCGAGAATTTGTCGGGTGTTGAGTTTGATTTTCCGCTACTCAGTTCAAACGCCATGGTTGAGTAGCCGGGCAAGGTAATCGAGATATTTTTACCCGAAATAAAGGTCGTTGGATAAATTGCTTGATAAGGAAAAACAACATTTGCTTTAAAAGAATCTCCCAACTTACCATAGAAACCCGTAGCCTTATTAAATGGAATAATTAACGTTTGCGCTAAAGCTTGTGGATTTCTTGCAACCAGTACACCCTTTTCATTTTTCCAACCGATATAGCCATAAGCATTTCCTTCATCCGGGCGTCCTCCAACATACACTGTATTTGTCAATTCCTGTTGATGTTTCTTTGCCCAATTATTTACCAAACACAGGCCCTTCCACTCGTCAGCAGACATGGAAGATGGCGTTATATACCATTCCTTCAATAAGGTACCTCTGCCATAATACATCAATACATATTCCAGCCAATCTTGTAAAGTCTCGTCTTTAGGAGTGGCTTTTCTAATAATGCCATGTGTCATTAAACGAGAAATAGGGACTAATGGACGATCAGCCGGATCGCCCCACATACGCCAAATGTAGGTGTCACGGTCGGTTGTACTTCTTGCCTGCGTTGAGAGCTCCGGCCAATTACCATTCATCCCATCATCACCCGCCAGCATCCATAAATAATCCACATGTGTCAGCCACCAAGGAGAAAACCAGACCCAATTGGTAAGATTTTGAATGATATTGGGCTGCGCCTTTGTTGTCGCTTGCAACATTTCAATTGCCGCATCTACACTAGCTTCATGCCCATGCCGGTCATCTGGTGGATGATTATTGCCTGATGCCAAATCACTCATCTCATTAAAGTCATGCTTGAAATAAACCAAATCTGCTTCTTTCGCCAGTTGAGGTAAACGCTTCAACAGATAGTTTTTATATTTTGTAGCGGAAATACTATAATAAGGGTTAAATTGTTTAAAATAACTATTTGGTTTTGCTTCTTTAAAGCCTT
>NZ_JBNQGD010000186.1:0-9360 GCF_050436765.1 Arachidicoccus sp.
AAAATCCCTTTTCAATGGTAGTGTCCACTTTTGCAAGTGTAGAATCCCAATGGCTGATTAATTTTCTACTGATCCAGTTTTCCGAATAAGAAACAGAAGGAGAAAATAATAAAGGTCCAACTGCTGGCAAAGTAAGCGTAATAGGTATTTGATGTTGTGCACCCCATTGCATTGTGTCGAGTAAACTTTTAATGGAATTCTTAACAGTATCGTAAAACGAAAGTTGGTTCTGGAATGTACCATTATAGGAGATGCCTATATTTTCGTACCACTTCGGCTTCCCCACCATCTCTTTTTTCTGGAAAGGATTGATTGTAGTAGTGGAAAAGTTTAAAGTTGGGAACTGTATGTTGATGGAATGGTTGACACTATTTTGACTGTGATTGGCCTGTACGGATAAATTGTATTTGCCATTATCCCAGTTTTTCGCAAAAGTAATCGACGAGTTTAATTGGTTATTAAAACTTTGATAGGGGTTTAAAGTTTGTAAACTATTATACAAGGTACTTCCCGCATTTACACTTGCTGAAAAGCTTTCCCCCGGGTGCGCTTTACTATCCATAGAGTGACTCCAACCTACGTGTATGGTTTTATTTTTTGTATATTCTTGTGCCACATTTCCATAACTATTAAGTGTTTTGGTAAATTGGTAAGACACATTCAAATTACCTCTATAAGCGTACCTTTTATAGTAGTTGGGATTAACGTTTATTGTATAACCCCCATAGCTATATAAATCGACTCTTGTGGTGACATCCCAATAGTCATTAATTACTTTATAATATCCCAACCCGGTCAAACCCAACCCTTTAATATTATCCTGCTGAAATACCGCGGGCAATAAGCCGGAGTGTCGCCCTCTGGTAAGAGGATATATTCCAAAGGGAATAACTATAGGCATAGGGACACCTTCAAATTCCGGAATAGCGGGCCCTGAAACCGCCAACTTGCCGCTGATCATTTTCATTTTGAATGCGTGCAAATCAAAGTGCGGCGGAGATAAATTACAAGTCGTAAATCGCGCATCTTTTACAAAAATTGAATTACTATCTATTTTTTTTGCAACCGCGGCTTGCACAAATATCTCTCCTTCGTTATAATAAGTATTTTTTAAAATCCCTTTTTGGGATTTAATGTTATAATAACCTGAGTCTAAAATTGATTTACTTCCATTTTGCAAAATGGTGGGCCTACCCGAAATGGCGTTAGAGCTATCAGAATTCCCATAAAATTTTACTATGTTGGTATTCTTATTGAACTCTATGGTATTAGCTGAAATATCTGCATCAGGGTTTTTAATTTCTGCTTCTTTATGCAAGTAAAACTGATTTTGTTGCACCAAGAGTACAGAAGAATCTTTTGCTTTATAGTCTACTATAAAAGCGAGAGAATCCTTAGAATAAATACTTAAATCTACGGGGGGCTTACTAGTAAAGGTAAAAGCGCTCGAAGGTTCTCTGTAAGCTAGTTTAGATGCCCAACCAGCAGGAATGCTATCTACGTTATTTCTAACAAGAAAATAAGGAGAATGTGAGAAAGATTTCGCAGGCGCAATGAAAGCAAACAAAAATGAGAAGCCCGCACAGGCCCACAATAAATATTTTGTTCGTACTTTACATCGATTAACCATACAAGTTGCAAGGGCCCATTTTAAACATTGCAATAATAAACTAATTCTAATTAGCAATATCCAAATCAAGGCTTAATTCATTAAATTTATATTTCTAAGAAAGGACAAAAGTACTCTTTATGCCTAAATAGAAAAACCAAACAGAGTAAATTATAACATATTTTATTTTCAAAAATGAAGGGATTAAAAAATTATCATATTATTATTGCAAAAAGTAAAGGCCGTTTTAAGATGAAAAACTTTTATTGGAGATATCATAATATCTTTTTTAGTGCGGTAATAGTGTGCATGGGTACAATGATCTGTCTGCCCGTGAGGGCACAGAATGCCAATTCCCCGTTAAAAACAATTATTATAGATGCGGGTCATGGCTTGCCAGATCCTGGTGCTCGCGGCGCATACAGCAATGAATCGGATATAGCTTTAGCTATTGCACAAAAATTATATAAAAAATTGACTGATTCCCTTCCTGAGTGTAAAATATTGATGACCCGAACCAATCGAAATTTGCCCGGCGGGTTGCAGGATAAAGACGAAGCCAATAGATGGAGGGCGAAATTTGCCAATGAGAACCACGGTAATCTTTTTATTTGTATACATTGCAACGACGTAAACCCTATTCATCATTCAGAAGTTGTAGGGCATAGAACCAGAGTATATTATACCGGTAGAGGTAGGAGTAGAAAACGCCATACAAGGCATATACCTATTTATAAATATTGGACGACACCCAATCCGGTAGTCGGTACTGAAACTTATGTGTGGGGTGTAAATAAAAATGACTCGAAGCAAAAGTTTATTCAGGATAATCAGGACTCATCAGAACTGATGGGAGAAAGTGTAGATTCTTCCAATGATTATTTTACTACTTCTGAAGAGAAAATATTGGCAGCTTTACGTGCGAAAAAATATTTTGCACGTAGTTTGCTATTTGCCAATTTAATTGAAAACGAATACATAAGTGAAGGACGCACCAGCCGGGGCGTAAAACAACGTGAAAAAGGAATTTGGGTATTGCATGCTACCGCCATGCCTAGTATTCTTACAGAAGTTGGATTTCTTTCCAATCCTAAAGAAGAAGATTATCTTAATAGTCAATCAGGACAAGATCAAGTTAGCGGCGCAATTTTAAGAGCCGTAATTAAGTATAAAAAACAATTAGACACCGGGATAATAAAATCTACAGATTAAGTATAAGCAGCTTAAAACCTGCTACTTATCACAATATCTGTTTTATTTTTTACAAAATTTTTAGAATATAATTTTATCATTCCAACACCATTTTTTCACAATGGTTGCAAATAATTGGTTATTTTTATTTCCAATCGAGGAAAGTTGAGCAGCAAACACGTTAATTTGCAAGCCGGTTAAAAAAACACAAAATGCATTTGCGTATTTGAAAAGAACGCAAAACGCCAAAAATATAATATGAAAATAAATAATGAAACAAAAATTGGTGCTTTAACCATTGTCGCTATTGTGTTTCTTTTTTTAGGATTTAACTTTTTAAAAGGCAAGAGCCTATTTAAAAATGGATTTTATCTATATGCTAAATTTCCTGAGTCAAAGGGTATCGTTGGCTCCAACCCGGTATTTATCAATGGGTTTCAGGCAGGCACCGTTTCAGAAGTATCAGCAAGCAAAGACCTTAAGGAGATTTTAGTAGAAATTAAACTTAACCAGCCTTATGATATTCCGGATAACTCACTAGCGGATATTAATAGCAACCCACTAGGCACTTCCAGCGTAGAAATTTCCCTTGGTAAGTCTAAAAAAATTTTATCTTCCAATGATACCTTAATTACCTCACTTACACCGGGATTTTTGGGTATGGTCGGAAGTCAAATAAAACCATTAGCTGAACAGGCCAAAAATGCATTGCAAGATTTTGATTCACTGATGACCAATGTCAATCAAATATTAGACTCTACCGGCAAAGCAAACATGCAACAGATTATCCTTAACCTTAATAGTATAACCCGACGTTTAGATACTACTACGCGTTCGGTTAATGCAGCACTTAATTTCCAAACCGGTGCATTTGCAGGTATCATTAGAAACTTTGATGATTTTTCAAAAAATCTTGCCGCCAATAACGGCAAATTCGATTCAATAATGACCAACATGCAAAAGACAACCAATAATCTTTCTGAGGCCGACATTAAAGGCGTGATGGAAAAGCTAAAAGGTTCGGCAGATAGTTTGAATTTGGTATTTGCAAAAATAAATTCGACTGATGGCTCTTTAGGAGCTATCATCAATAGTAAAGAATTATACAATAATCTTAATGCTACAGCAAACAGTTTACATATTCTACTGGACGATTTGCGTGTACATCCGAAAAGGTATGTGAACATTTCGGTTTTTGGTAAAAAAGATAAAGGCAATTATCTTGTGAAACCCTTACCACACGATAGTTTACCTCCATCACCCCAAAAATAAAAATGAATAGAAATAGAAAAATACAACACATCTATTTGAAAATTTTTGTCTCCTATTTGTTCCTCTTAATAGGAATGGTAGGCTCCTTGCATGCACAACAGCCAACAAAAGCGGTGACACACGCCCCCAAAAAAGATACAGCAGCTCCATTAAACGACATTATAATTATACATTCCGATAGAACAATATATCGGAAATTAAATGATACGACCGCTTTAAAAATTCTTAGCGGTCATGTAGAGGTAAAACAGAAAAGTACATTATTTTATTGTGACAGCTTAATGCTTGACCCAAATACCCGCATTTTAGAAGCATATGGTCACGTTCATATTAATGATAATGATAGCGTAAATATTTATGCTGATTTCCTTCGTTATCAGGGTGCAGAGCGGAAGGCATTTTTGAAAAATAATGTAAAGCTTACTGATTCCAAAAGCACACTTACCACTACTCAGTTGGATTATGATTTGAATACCAAAGTGGCCATTTATACATTGGGCGGCAAACTAATTAATGGCAGTAGTGTGCTTACCAGTCTTGGCGGTGTTTACTATGGAGATACGCGCGATGCTACTTTTACAACAAATGTCTTGTTGGTAGACCCTCAATATACTATCACCACAGATACTTTGTTGTACAATACTTATTCTAAAATTGCCACTTTTACCGTACCTACAAAAATCACAAGTGGGAAATATAAGAGAATTTCCACCACTGATGGTTATTATGATTTGATCAACAAGAAATCCTATCTAGGTAAACGTCCCATTATAATCGATAGTAGTTCTACCTTAATTGCTGACGAAGTTGCCGCTGATGATGTTAGAGGCTATGGTGAAGCGGGTGGTAACGTTATCTTTAAAGATACCGCGCAAGGTATTGTACTGCTTTGTAATAATTTAAAAACAAATAGGGTGCAATCCTCCTTTCTAGCTACGGTGAACCCCGTGATGATTCTAAAACAAGGCACCGATTCTGTATTTATCTCAGCAGACACATTATATTCAGCCAGATATGCCGATGATTCCGATTCTTTAGCGAGAAAATCAGAAGCGATAGATAGCATCTCTACGGTAAAAACTGATACCTTACAAAAACGTGTCTCTCCTTTCTTTACTACACCAGATTCAACGAAACAACCCTTAGATTCAACAATTCATAAAAAGGAAATTCCAGCTTTTAAGAAAGTCGGAAAAACGTTTGTTTGGGCAAAAGATTCCACCAATACGAATGGTGAAAATATGGAGAAAAAACAACCAGCTCAAATAGGTGAAAATCATTCCAAAAAACGAAATATTCTTGGGCTTTTTACACGAAAAGAAAAGAAAGAGGCCAATCAACAAAAAGATAAAGATACGATACCAACCACCATCCAAACTGATAAAGAGAATGTAGGGAAAACAACACCGTCTATCATTGATAGTGCTAGAAAAGCAAAATTAAACCCCGCAATTATCGATTCTGCGGCGCTGAAAAATCAGTCACCTGGCATTGACCTGTCTCCCAGTACAAGCGTAAACAAAAAAGATTCTATTAAACAGGAAGATAATAAAAGTAGATTTTTAGAGGCGTACTACAATGTACGTATTTATAGTGATTCACTACAGGGTATTGGAGATAGTTTGTACTATTCATCCCGCGATTCATTATTCCAATTGTTTAAGAAACCTACAGTTTGGACAACCTCTAATAATCAAATATCACAAGTTTCAGGAGATACCATAAATTTATACACGGAGAATAATAAACCTCATTATTTAAAAGTCTGGCGCAATGCGATTATGCTAAGCCAGGCCGATACACTGCATTTAGAGTCGACTAGCGACTACTTTAATCAGATATCGGGCAATTCTATTGAGTCTTGGTTTACAAATGGCCAATTGGATAGCGTATCTGCAAAGGGAAATGCACAACTTGTATTTTATTTACTCGATTCCTACAATAAGTATATAGGAGTAGATGTACAAAGTTCGCGCAATTTTAATTTCTATTTTAAAGATAAAGCTCTACAGCGCGCAGTCGGTTTATACGATGTAGTTGGTAAAACCTATCCAATGAGGCAGGTAAATCATAAATCAATAAGATTACATAATTTTAATTGGTTAGAGAATAAACGCCCCAAATCGAAATACGAATTGCTAGCACATTGATTCTAATTCTATAAGTCAAAGAGGCTAACCCTTATCATGTTGTATTTAAAGTCATGCTGCTGCCGGATTTTATAGGCTTTTTATATCTTAAAACGCGGAAAATGACGAAACATTCCCTAAGCAAAAAAATACGTTATACATTCATCAACTTCATTCGTGACAGCCGTTCGGTGGGCATTTTGTTATTGGTGTGTACGATTGCATCTTTAATCATCACCAATAATAGTTTTACCACAGATGTCTATCGCCATTTTTGGGAAATGGAAATTCCCCTTTTTGAAAGATTACATCTCCCCCATAGCATATTGCACTTCATCAATGATGGATTAATGGCTGTTTTCTTTTTTATGGCCGGAATGGAAATAAAAAGAGAATTGATAAAGGGAGAATTATCATCTCCGCAACAAGCCATCCTCCCAACTGTTGCCGCTATAAGTGGTGCATTAGTACCGGCTATTATCTTTTTACTTTTCAATAAGGGAACTGCTTTTGCTCATGGCTGGGGCATCCCAACAGCTACAGATATTGCATTTTCATTAGGCATAGCCGCACTTTTAGGGAAAAGAGTCCCGATGTCGCTACGCGTGTTTTTAACCGCGCTCGCTATAATAGATGACTTGTGCGCTATCTTTATCATTGCATTATTTTATGGGGCAAATGTTCATTGGCTGTGGCTTTTAGGCGCGGTTGCATTTATCTTATTTATAATCCTTCTTAATAGAATCAAGCAACCAAAATTGGAATGGCTACGTTTTGCTTTTGGTATAGCCTTATGGTTTTGTATGTTTCACTCGGGTATCCACCCCACTGTGGCGGGAGTTATTTTTGCATTACTAGTACCTGTGGAGCTATTAAATCACTATGAAAATAAAATTCATGTTTTTGTCAACTTTTTTATCATCCCAATTTTTGCATTAGGAAATACTGCAATTGTTTTAAAGATAAGTTTGGCCGATTTTATGCAATCCACACTGTCCTGGGGTATCATTTTGGGATTATTGATAGGTAAACCGCTGGGTATCCTCGGCTCTTGCTATTTTATGATCAAACGCAAATGGGCCGTAATGCCTGCGGCTTCCAACTGGCGCCAATTTATCGGTATAACTATCTTAGCGGGTATTGGTTTTACCATGTCCATCTTTGTTTCATCTCTCGCATTTAACGATACGGGTGCGCAAGACATAGCAAAAATAGCCATTATTGTTGCCTCCTTTATTGCGATGGTATTGGGCTTCGTGTGTTTAAGAATGACTTCAAGAAAAGAGGGTACAATTTGAACTTGACCAAAACAATTCCTTTTCAAATTACATTAAGGGAATCTTCTAAATACTGTATATCGAAGTACTATTTCAACAAAGAGAAAGATCAGGCCCAAAATTAACCAAGGCAAAAACTTCTCTTCATACCGATTATAGGTGGTAATTTTTATATCAGACTTTTCTAGCTGATTAATACTTGAATAAATTTTTTGCAAAGCGTCTTTGTCTTCCGCCTGAAAATATTGCCCCCCCGTTTGCGAAGCGATACTTTTTAATAAAGTGGGATTAAATTCAAGCTGATGTTTCTGGACCTGTGGGCCAAAAGGTGTTTGTACTGTTTCATCTATTTGTTTGTCGCTACCAATACCAATAGTATAGACTCTTATGCCAAACGTTTTAGCCATAGATGTTGCAATATCTGGAGAAACTTTCCCACCAAAATCCACCCCGTCTGTCAGCAGAATAATAATTTTACTTTTTGCCTTGCTATATTGAAGTCTGTCAATACTTGTTGCCAATCCGGACCCGATAGCCGTTCCTTCTTCCTGTAAATAACCGCTGTTTATTTTTTGAATTTGTTGCAACACCATATTATGATCAGTGGTTACAGGGCAAAGTGTAAAACTAATATTGCTAAAAATGGTAATGCCGATGCGATCTCCGGGTCGTTGTTGAACGAAATTAGAGGCCACTTCTTTTGCTGCTTCCAATCGATTAGGAACAAAATCACGCTCCGTCATACTTCCACTAATGTCAAAACACAAAACTATATCTATCCCCTTTCCATTGGTTTCTGTCTGGGTAAATTTATCCCTTGGTCTAGCTAATGCAACTATTAAAAAAGCCAATGCCAATAAGCGCAGCACAAAGGGTAGCGGCTTTAATGTCGTTTTTAAAGTCCTCGTCCTATTGATGAATCTGGTGGAAGAAATGGGTAGGTTTGCCTTCAGTTTTATCTGCCGTCTAGAATATACATAAGCAATTAAGGGGATTAAAAGCAAAAGTAACAATACCCAAGGATATGCAAAATCAGTATGTTGTAGCCAATTAGTGAGCATTATTTTTATTAAGTTCTGTTACTTGTTTTTCAATATTGGATATCGTTTCTTTGGCAATACTTACGGCTTCTTTTCCTTGCTCGTCACCCGGTTGATATTTGGCAAATTTTACACGACTACTAAGTTTTGTGTATTGTAAGAGCGCTACTCGATCTTTCTCCCTTATCAAATATTTTCTCAGATCTTCCATCATCTCAATTGAAGTCGACTGCAAAGTATGACTTTGCGTGCGTTCATCATAGTACATCCGGCAAATGTCATCCAAACGAATAAAAAATAGTTTCCCCTCTCCTTTCTCAATTAAATTTTCCTTCTCCAACAAGTTTATTTGTTGCATCGCCCATTCAAAAGGAGGCCCTTTTATAATTTCTTTCTGCTTTGAGGTTTGATCCTTACGCCTGTTCAGCCATTTTATAATTAACAAAATAATTAATCCCAGCAGTACGATTCCAATCGAAATATATAGCCAGCGGTAATCAGTATATTTAGCTTGGAGAATACTCTTTTCCGGATGGAAATCTTTTAATTTGGATACATCAACCGGTAGCACCTGCAAAGCAACGCTGTTCATAGGGAGCGAAACAGTATCACCGGATACATTTTTCATCTGCGGCGCGATTACCGGAATTACCCATTGCCCGGAATCGAAAGAGGTAATAGTTATTCTTTGTATATAAGCAGATTGACCATTTTGTAAATCGATCGTATCAATCTTACCTCTATCTAAAACTTCTATATGATTTCCTGTATCAGGAACATTGAACCAAGTTTGAATATTTTGCGCTTCATCAGAAACATTATCGACTTTTAATTGAAGCGTC
>NZ_JBNQGD010000187.1:0-19066 GCF_050436765.1 Arachidicoccus sp.
CATGGGTTTCGATAAAATTGCTTACAACGGGTTGACATATGGCTTGTTGAGAAAAATCAGATAAGACCTTCCGCCGTAACCGAAAGATAGCAAATTACAATGAATTTTCAATAGAAATTCAGCCGCAATGAGCTAAACAACCTGTTGAGGGTATCAAGCTGGAAGCATTTTTCGAAAAGCACCTGAAATAAGAAATATGAGACGACAAGGAGAAAGCCCAAAGGACTTAGCTCTAACTTGAAAACTTTTTTAGGTATCTCCGTCGTATTCATTTTGCTGTAAACTCCCGCAATACATTACGTTGGAATGTCAGTGAAATGCCTTTATAGCAGTCTTAGCCTTTACTGTTCTTGTACATTTGCAGACGGTTATCTCTCCTGAGAAATGCACATTCGTCCGAATAGATAAACCAAAACGCGTTCGGGTTTGGCGTGTAGGCAGAGTGCGCCATATTCGAAAGCACTAAAGAGAAATGCCTGAATAGCCGAATGTTTCATATTTATATTATTATCATACATTCATAACTAGGTGTTATTATCCCTGTAAAAATTTAGAAATTTTGTGCCTGATTTGCTTTCCTGAGGCGCTTACAGGAAAATTATTGATTCTTCTGCCTTAGCGTTTCTTCTTCATCTTATTGGAAAAGTCTTGTTCTTCGTAATCTTCTCCCTATGCTTCGGATATATGAAAAATCAATCGGCAAAGGATTATTCATTTACCGGTACAGCATTAAGACATTAAGACCTTTTGATCCGTAGGTGTACTTTCGCTATCTCTAATAAGTACGCCCGCTTTCAAGATGGTCGAATAGTGAAGAAGGCGATATTGAAGTTTACCTTTCCTCAATTTAGCCCTCCTATGGTTTTGCAAATCAAAAATGCGAATTCCCTAAATGTAAGTGTCGCAAAAACAAAAGCGTCTTGCTAAGACTATCTTAAAAGAAGGACTGATCAATAAAATAGAGAAGAGGGAAAAGAACGGTATTTTTTTAACAGAGACAGATGGCAAAACGCGCGGTTTTATGGAGAATGTATATG
The DNA here is from genome assembly GCF_050436765.1 of Arachidicoccus sp. NCBI lineage: Bacteria > Pseudomonadati > Bacteroidota > Chitinophagia > Chitinophagales > Chitinophagaceae > Arachidicoccus > Arachidicoccus sp. Next base: position 1,038 of record NZ_JBNQGD010000187.1, read on the forward strand.
AATAAGGCCTGTCATGAAAAATGAATTGCTGTTCGTGTTGATTCGTTTTTCTGCTACTTCTAACAACGAGTGGGCTTTCCCTGATTAAGATAAATTAGGCAAGAAATGTTACCTAATTGTGCTCTGCTATCTCATTTTTGGATAAGCGCGCGCTTAGTATAAGTTCTTTTTTCTTACAAATTCCCGTTTAAAATATCCTTGACAAGAGGAAAGTCCACTATTTTTTAATTTATCATTGTAAATATTTTTTTAAGCGAGATATATCGCTTAATTTTGATTTCAATTTGGAATGACAAAGCTGCCAACAGTAATGTAGCCATGTCGGCAAATAGGACACAGTCCGCCTTTGGTTATAATATAAGAAATGCTGAAAGATAGATGCGCAGTGTTATTGGAAGTTAAGAATAAAACTTATTTAAAATTTATACTGAAACAAAATGAGAAAACCGCTCTTATTTTTCGTCCTCCTTATGGGCGTCATAAGTTTGAAAGCCCAGCGAGTGCTGGATTATTCTAGTAGCAATGATCATAGTGCTCCTTTTTTCATAGGAGTGCACGTAGGAACCCAAGGCTTTGGGCTTCATCTTACCTATAAGCAAAATGATTTTTTTGCTTATAGGTTGTCTGTAAGTGACGCGCCCGTGGGCTTCAATAATGCACGCAGCTGGGGAAGCCAAGCCTATAATCTTCACATGAAGGCCAGGTATATGAATGTGGCGGCACAATTTGAATTTCGTCCTTTTAATAGGTTGGATCATCCTGATTTTACACAGAAATTGGTGGCAGTAGCAGGAATCGCCTATTTTTTTAAAGCCCAGGCAGATGTTAGAGCGACGCCAAAGAATGCATACTATTACGGAGACATTCCTATAAGTCCAGAAAATCAAGGAACAATTTCTGGGACGGCAAAATGGAAACCTGTTGCTCCTTATCTGGGCATTGGGTTAAGAGCTATGAAAGTAGCACCCAAACTGTTTATGAATATTGACCTGGGTACTTATTATTTATCTTCCCCTGATGTAAGTATGTCTGCCAATAAGTTACTGGAAGGGAATACTTCTAACGAGGCCACGATTCAACAAAATTTAAAAAATTATCATTGGCTGCCAGTTGTTCAGGCCGGCTTAAGTTATAGATTTTAATAAAATAAAAAGAAAAATAATGAAACGTAATTCTATATTTTTTGTACTAATATTGGCTATTGCAGGAATCGGCGTCTTTAGATGTACCAACCCACTCAAAAATGTAGTGGTGAGTGTGGATTCCAATATATTTCATCACACTGTTTTGCTACAGGTCGCTAGTAGCTCAGGTGCTTCTATTGATGATGCCACTGTCTCTTTAAGTGGAGTGGACGCCTCAAAGATCTTCGATTTGGATGGTCATCAAACCTATAGCATCGCAGGAGGTGTTTTAGCGCTGGGCGTTAATCCTAATAGCGACCCGACGGGATCTGCTAAGGTGAATTTTAATGTGCTCATTTCTAAACCAGGATATTTACCTGTAAACATTCCGGTTTCAATTGGAGCGAACGATAGCAGTAGCTTAAAAAATGTAACGCTGGTTAGCATAGCAAACCCACCAGCGGGTGTTGAAGTTGAAACGCATACGCTGCCTGTGGACAATGATGGTACCGTTACAACGGATACAACGATCAACACGACTGCAGGTAATGGTTCCGTAGAAGAGACAGGGGTGACTTTTCCTACAGGTACACAATTTAAAAATATAGATGGGAATGTGGTGAGCGGATCAAATTTGGTCGTAACTATTCTAACTGCTAATACGGCTGACAACGATGCATTAAGTGTATTTCCTGGTGGTGGACTGACCAATTCTGCTATTGTTGCAGCTAACGGTACGACTTCCGGCGCGCTTTTGCCTGCAGGGCTTAGCGAGGTTTCTGTAACCTTGAAGGGAACCCAGGTAACTGGGTTTACAACCCCCATACAAATAGCTTTACAATTAGACCCTAATTACAACAACCCTGTAACAGGAACTAAAATTAAGGCTGGAGATGTTCTGGATATTTATAGTTTTAGCACTGCTAAAGGATTCTGGCAATACGAAAGTGCAGGGACCGTTGTTAGTGTGGGTGGAAAGCTTGTAGTTTATATTAGTACAAGCCATTTAACCTGGTTTATGGTGGGTAATTTAACGACATCCTGCGGTAGCAAATTGCAATATAAATTAGAGGCCAGTTGGCTGCCTAAGGGAATTACGAGTCCCATTATTTTTAAGGTCTTTTCTGCTGTAAGTAATGGAACTGTTGCAGATAAAATAATAGCGCAAACTACTTTGACAGCAACTAATGGAGATACGCTAACACTGGTCGATATGCCGCAGATGCCGATAATTATAAAAGCCTATGATGTCGCAGGGAATGTTTTGGCGTCTTCAAATATCACAGATCCGTGTAGTGCAGGACGTCAAAATATTACTATCGCTAAATCACCCTTAACTACCAATCCGCTGACCACAATGCAACTATATGTTCGTTGCCCCAATAAAAATGCTCCGGTAGCTATCTTGCCGACATTTTACTTATATTACAAAATAGCAGGAAGCCCGAATTCAGCATACCTTTTATTAGGTAAGGTAACAAAAGGCTATATATCAACAAATGTATTGGACATCACTAAAAAATATGATTTTAAAGCTATTTGGGGTTCTACTGTTAAAGTGGTCAATAATCATTCAATCGTTGCGGACAACTCCGCCACAGTGGGGGACAATCAATCTGCAGGAGAAATTATTGGTACAAAAGCCGGGGCCACAAATTTAGATATGCTACAGCAGGCTTGTGACCAGTTGGAATAATGCTTCCCTTCCAATGGATTTGAGTTAAATATGGATTTATTTTTTAAAAGTATTCTATTGGTCTAAAAGCCGGTAGGGTACTTTTACTCTTTATTCAAGTTTTTTCTTAAGGGCCAACGGGCAAATCAGAAAAAAGACGCACGATATTATAACTTGGTAAGTGACAGATAGGAGCTTGACTACGAATGTCAAATATCGAACATCGGCGATTCAGTTTGCTCGGGCGGGTATGACTATTTCAGAGGGGAGTCTACAGAGACTGCCCCCCAATTTAGAAACGATAGAGCGTGAATCTAAGTTAAGATAATATAACATAATTCACTCCCTGCGTCCAACTGAATAAGAGGTTTCAGTAGTTTTAATACGTAAATGACCTGCGAATCTTGACGCATAGGAAGGCATGACACTAATTCTTTAATACCTGAGGGAGTCATTATCAAATAGATTTGATATAATTTGTAAAAAAGTCCATTTGTTAAAAGTTCTGATGGATGATACCTATAAACACAATAGGGAAGGGAGCGGGTATATGATGGAAATTCTGATCAAGCTTTTATGGCTTAGAACTTCTGTTCTTCCATCGTCTTGGTAATCTTAACTGGAGGCTGCTCAATAAACTGTTTTTCTTCATAGCAGTTCATTGAACATTCTCCTTCGGATACCTTACTACTTTCAACTTGTTATTTTTCATTGCTCACTTTTTTTTGGACTATAAATAGAAGCCCAAGCAGCGTCCCTATTGAATTAGTAATGACATCATTGATATCTGCGAAACCAATCCGGAAAATATATTGAGAAATCTCTATCGCTATACTCATTATACATCCAAAGAGAAGAAGGTGCCATTTGTTATTTATTTTAAATAGCATTTTGATACAAAAGGGGAAGGGGATAAACAAAAGGACATTTCCCCAAAAGTCAATATTTACCAATACTCTTGCACTTTGGTGGAGGCTTTTTATGTCGCTATACTTTTTTAAGGGGATTAAATTATAGCCCAGCGATATTTTATAATGATCTACTGGAAAAATGCGAATACCGATAACAGTATAGGCTAATAATAATAAATAGATGACTGAAAAATATTTTAATAGTCTCATGCTGCAGTATTTCCTAAGATTTAATTTTCTCACCTTTAGCCCTTGAAGACAAAGTTGCCTAACCCATGTTTAAAGTATTCAACAGTAATTTTCTGGCTGGCTTGCTGTCCGAGGGTAGTAAATTCTGCGTCATTGGATTCGCTGAATTATCTGCCCCCGGCGCACTATTTTTCACCGCCGCTAAACATTATAATTCATAGTTTATAAACCACAAATCGGTCTTCTCATGCGTCATCTATTTCCGAACCCCACAAAAATCCATCTCTATCTTAGAGTTATCTTTCGGTATCTCCATAAATGGCTTATGTGCAACTAGCCAGACGATGATATCTGCCTGCTGGTATGCCTCCTGATAATCTATAAGCTTAAAGCTGCTATGGTCTTTTATATTTGGCTCCACGACTAACACTTCTGCCCGTACTTCACTAATTACGCGTGAAGCGATATATTTAGCAGGCGACTCCCTCAAATCATCAATGTCCGGTTTAAACGCCAGTCCCATGCAAGCGACCACTGGCTCCCTTTCTTTCTGCTCTTCAAATTGCACACAGGCCTCCTTTATTTTATTCGCACACCAATCCGATTTATAGTCATTTGTTTCTCTAACTCTCTTAATCATTTGTGCCTGTTCCGGAAAGTCAGAAACAATAAACCAGGGATCTACTGCGATACAATGCCCCCCAACGCCACAACCGGGTTGAAGTATATTTACCCTAGGATGCTTATTGGCAAGCCAAATAAGCTCCCATACATTAATGTTCACCTTATCACATATCATAGAAAGTTCATTGGCAAATGCAATTTGTGCATCCCTGGAGGAATTCTCCGTAAGTTTGCACATTTCTGCGGTCCTTGCATTTGTTTTATGCAATTCCCCTTTTACAAACTGTTTATAGAATGCAATCGCTTTATCGGTACTTGCTTCATCTATGCCACCAATAACCCGATCATTGTGTACTAGTTCATGCAAGACATTCCCTGGTAAAACCCTTTCTGGGCAATAAGCAATATGAATTTTACCTTTTAGCTCCGGCCTTTCTTTAAAAATGAAGCTCGCCATTTTGTCTGTGGTCAAAACCGGAGATGTACTTTCAATAACATATAAAGAGCCCTCTTTAAGGAAAGGAATAACAGCCTTGGTTGCAGATTCTACATAAGAAATATCTGCCCGATGATTTTGTTTAAAGGGCGTAGGTACTACTATAAAAAATGCATCTGCTTCTTCTGGTTGCAAAGCGGCTCTTAATCGACCATTGGCGACTACTTCTTTTACTACTTTGTCTAATGCGGGTTCTACAATATGTATATGCCCTTGATTGATGGTTGCCACGACCTCGGGATTGATATCAACACCAAGAACTTCTATACCATGTTTTGCCGCTACAGCGGCTGTGGGAAGGCCAATATAACCAAGCCCCATAAATACAACTTTCATTTTATTGTTTTTATTGATTTATACTTTTTTAATGAGTGGAATTAGATTCGTTATTTGCATCTAGCAGATATTGCACTATACGTTCACAAGCTTTTCCGTCTCCATAAGGGTTATGCACGGAAGCCATCTTGTGGTATCTGTCTTTATTATGCAGAAGGTCAATTGTTTCACGTACGATCGTATCTGTATCAGTGCCGACCAGTATTACTGTCCCCGCTTCCACCGCTTCCGGTCGTTCTGTAGTATCGCGCATCACGAGCACTGGCTTACCTAATGAAGGTGCTTCTTCTTGAACACCACCACTGTCGGTAATGATAATAGATGCTTTATTCATGAGCCAAATAAAAGCCTCATATGGCTGGGGTGTTATCAAATGTATATTCTCTATACCTGATAACATATCATATACCGGCTTTTGTACATTGGGATTTAAATGAACGGGATAAATGATGTCTACATATTCATTTTGTGCTATCTGCTTTAAAGCGGCGCAAATATGTAGAAAGCCTTCGCCGTGATTTTCTCGTCGATGCCCAGTAACCAATATCATTGGTTTATCAAACAGAAATTTTTTGTTAAGCAGTTTGATACTGCTCAGATCTTTTTTCTCAACGATATCCAGCCCAATATTGAGCGCGTCGATTACAGTATTACCTGTTACAATGATTTGCTCTTCAGCAATATTTTCATTACATAAATTATTTTTAGAAGTAGTTGTGGGTGCAAAATGCACATCTGATAATTTGCCGGTTAAGCTTCTGTTCATTTCTTCGGGGAAAGGTGCCCACTTGTTAAAAGTACGTAATCCGGCTTCCACATGCCCAATTTTGCAACCTGCATAGAATGCAGCCACTGCAGCTGCCATGGATGTTGTTGTGTCTCCATGAACAAGTACATAATCTGGCTTAAAGTCTTCCAATACAGGTTTCATTCCAGTGATGATAGCAGCGGTGAGAGCGTAAAGATTTTGACCGGGTTTCATAAGATTGAGGTCGTAATGAGGTTTTAAATCAAAGAAATCCATGACTTGGTCCAGCATTTCTCTATGTTGTGCTGTAAGGCAAATTCTCGTTTCAAATCTATCACCCATCTTTTCAAGCGCGAGTGCCAAGGGTGCCATTTTAATAGCTTCCGGCCTTGTTCCGAAAGCGAGTAAAATTTTCTTTTTTTTCATAATAAGTATTATTTTCTTTTTAATTTTGCTTTAATTACAGCTGTAATAAAGAGTGTATTGGTGACCAAGTATCTTTTCCACATCCTTCTAGGTTCCTGAATGACCCTAAATAACCATTCCAATCCTCTCTTTTGCATCCATAAGGGTGCCCGCTTTACATAGCCCGCTACGACGTCAAAAGAGCCGCCCACGCCCATAATAAAAGGCGTATTGATGATGCCTTTATATTTATTTAAAAAGATTTCTTTTTTAGGAGAAGTAATTGCCACAAACAAAATATCAGCTTTACTTGCCGCAATTTGGCTCGCAATATCCGCCGCCTCATCTGGATTAAAATAACCATTCCGATAACCCGCAATGATATCCGGGTTATATTTTTGTATATAAACTTCTGTGACTTTTTTTACAACTTCTTCTTTAGCACCTAAAAAGAATATTTTATAACTTTTTTGGTAGGCGCATTCCACCAAATTATTCATTAGATCAATGCCGGATACTCTTTCGGGTAAATGCTCGCCTAAAATTTTTGCTGCCCACACTACACTCTGCCCATCCGCATTGATAATGTCGCAAGCTAGTACAGAAGATCTAAGTTCTTCGTCTTTTCTCATATGGACTAGTTTAGCAGCATTGACCACCACATGATGCATTTGTGTTTTCTGCTCAATAGCATCCTTAATAATATTTAATGTTTGCTGCATAGTTAAACTATGAACCGGGCAGTCTAATATTTCGACAGTTGGAATATTCTTTGTTTTCATCTAATCAGTTTTGGCGTTTTCATTAGAGGCTCAAAAATTAATGTTTGACTTCCTCTTTATATTATTCTAAAATAGGCATGTTGTGCTTAAAGCCCGAATCAATTATTCTTTTAATATTGCTTTTTCATAGGCATTAAATATTTTGTTGGCCACACTATCGGCATCTAATTCCAAGCGCATCAATCTTTCCCTTCCATTGGAGACTCTTTCTATTTTATTTTGTGATAAAATGTTTTCTATTTTCTCTATAAAATCGTGCTCAAAGAAGGAATCAACTACACAGCAATTCTTTACATCTTTTAATAAATAGCCTACATCGCCAACATTAGTTGAAACAATGGGGCAATTACAAGCCATCGCTTCTTTTATCATTTGAGGCGACCCTTCGCTGATGGAAGTCATAAGAAGAAGATCTATTGAATTTAAGTTAATGTTTATTTGATCTCTACTCATGTTTACAAATTCAATTTCATTGACTATGTATCCTTTTTCTTGAAGGAGATGTATTATTTTGGAAAAGAGCGTATAATTTTTCACACCTCTTGATTTTGACCCGGGAAAGCCTATATTGATAGTACAAGAGTCTAACTCCCTATCTTTATAATATTTCATTTTTATTGTCGATGGTTTAAATAATTCCGTATTTACACCACAGGCAATGCGTAGAAGCTTAGGGTGATATTTTTTCAATTGTTCTTCCATGTCTTGATTAAGTACAATAATGGTTTTAACCCTCCTAATTATTTGGTAGGTAACTTGGCGAATGAATCCATTTTCCTTTCTATTACTATTAATATCGCCGCCATGCAGCGTAATAATACAAGCCGGGAATTTGAATAGAAAGCGGAATAGTAAAAAAATACCAGACAAACCATAATGGATATGTATCAAATCCGGTTTGAATTTTTGTATCGTTTTTCTTATCTGAAAAATACATCTCAAATAATTTGCTTTGGAGGCCTTACCATTTATAAAAAAGACTTCGTTTTCTAAAATGGCACCATATTTATGCTTTATGGTATCAATTTGCTCCTTTACAAATATTCCATAATAAGGATTATTTTTATGGGGATACATATTGGTTACATATAATACTTTCATGATTTGCTAAGCCTTAGTTTAAATTTTCACCACTTATTTTTATATTATTAAAATATAAAACGCGTTCATTGATTACAGTTTTTATATTTTTCTTCATCCATTCCCATTTGTAAATTCCGAATTTAAAATAGGGGCCTTTTTTATCATTATAATAATTGGGGCCTTTATGATTATACACCATTTTCTTGTTTTTCCATACTTCAATTATTCCATAACTTTTATAGGAAAATCTTATATGAAATGTCCAATTTGTCCATTGATCACATTGATATTCTCCTAAATCCACATACCTGCTTCCTGAAATAGTTTTATTGGTATTTACGACATTTTTTGCCCAAAGCATATTTAGCCACCAATGGCCATCTTTTGTAGACAAGGCTATGGGAGGTGATCTCCATGTCTCCCCTTTGTTAAAGTCGGGACGGGCATGCCATTGCGCAACTATTTCCGAAATAGGATCTGGGATATAGCTTACAGGTAAAAACATATTAAAGCCAAACCAGAGATCGGCGTTAGGATTATTTTCTAACTTGACAGCAATTTCTGCGCGCTTCCCATCTGCTACCGTTTTGTCATTTCTTTTTAAATCAAATCTAAAAGAAGGTAGCCCGTCTTTGATTATTTGAGTAGAAAGTAAAATTGATTTCCCTGTGGCTGTATCAAGATGTTCTATTCCCATTGCTTTTAAATCAGTAATTGACATTAACCTGCTCCTTTGCGCAAAAACACATGATCCAATTAGGGTTAAATTGAAGAATAGGAAAATTTGTTTGCGAATTATCATTTTTATAATTAAAACTCTTTCGAGCTGAAAGATTATCATCCATAATTAGACCTTATTACCAATCACTGAGCTTTACACAGAATTTATTAATAACATTCTCTTCTTGGAATACACATTACATGATCTATTTAAATTAACTCAAACTCATTTTGTAGCTATTAAGCATATGCAATGCTTCTTTTAGTATAAATACATCCCTAATTACAAAACATTATTTTAAACTTTTGTCTCAATAAGGCTTTCGTACTTCTTAAATCTAACTTTGAATGGCTTTTCTAATTTTGCTATTTAACGCTAGCACGATTCCGAGAACCACAGCTATACATGATAATAAATAATTTGAATAAATAATATTTTCAAAACCCAATCTTAAGAAGATAAAAATTATAAATATTTTAATGAACGTAAAGCGTTTGGTAGCTTTTCTATAGAGTAGAATTAGGAACCTCAACATTAAACACAGGCCAACTAAACCATAATCAATTAGAATCATTATAAAATCATTATGGGGCATAAAACTGGCAAACTGTGAAAAAGAATCATTGCCATTACCTAACAAAATATGTATGAGATCTTGATTGAAAATTTTATTTATGTAAAAAATATATGCCCCTAGTCGCCAAGTAAAGGATCCTGAATCCTGTAAATTGTAAAAGTCTAAATCCCAGTTTTTTGTTTGATTATAGAATTTACTAAGACCGAGATTATCTAATACCGTGAAGGTTCCAAATAATTTATTAAATAATTTTGGCGCATATTCTTCCGTAATCACATAAAAAAGAAATACAATGGCTATTAGTAGAAATAAATACATTAGAATATTTCTAAATCTTATCTTATTTATAGGTAACCAAGAAGTAAATTGAGTTAATATGGAACCCGTAGAGGTACTAAGAATTGTTACACCGGTGAATAACAATTGGTAGATTTTTAATTTCCTTTTTCTTTTCAATGATAGACGAGGCCTCAATTTGGTTAAATCGGCATAAATAATAAAAAACATGGATGAGAACACCAAATAGGAGCCGAACAAATTCACATGCTCAAAATTGTATACTTCTCTATGGAAGTAAAAACCTCGTAAAACCGAAATTATAATTATGCCAAATCCCGTTATAATATTTAATAACATAATTTTCTTTAGTATATACCGGAGCGAACCTATTTTAATCTTTAAGCAAATAAAATAGGTTGATAAAAAGAAATATACTGCGGCGAATATTTTAATGGATGTCTCGCTAAAATGGGAGTAAATAAGATAAATTATAAAATATAAAATAGTGACAACTAGCTTTCGCGATATTATAAAATTTATAAATTCTTTATTAATTAACGTGGGTAATAAAAAAGTGAATTCCACTGCCATATTGATAGTTCTCAAAGGAGAAAAATAATCTAATAGCGTTTTAATTATTAAGAAATAAAAAAAATATTTGGTATAACTTTTAAACATTCAAATAATGGTATCTAATTAATGTAGTATTTTGTAATTCGAATTTTGAATTCATTTTATTTTAAACTGACCAACCCTTAGCTTTATGAATATTTTACTGCATAATTTTAAGCCGTATTTATTTTTTGTCAATTTGTAAAGGATTTTGTACTTAAGTAATTCGTTTTTGCTAAGTTGGTTTCTAAACGCATTGAAATATTTCTTTAAATGTTGATTGTCCTGACCAAGGATGGCATTTAAAAATTGCTTCTTATTATATGTGCAATTTAAAACGAGCTTCGTCTCATTGGAACAATCATAACGCTCTATGAAGTAGGTAGAAATATTAAAAGATTCCTGATTGAATTGAGCCTTTTTTTTGTAATCATTAGATTGTGATGCGGATTCCTCATTTATTCTATAGACGGCTGTCGACTGATCTAAATATTTTAACTTTGATCGAGTAGCTAAATGCAACCAAAGAACTTTGTCCCCTATAGCCCAAGAATTTGTAAATAATTTTTTAAATTCATCTGGAGTAAATAAACTTGCTCGAAATATAACTGTACAAGTCTTAATAAAATTGTCTGTGAGTAGTAGTTCATAAACCTTGCCTTCGGGTATGTGGTAATGTTTATGTCTATTCCAGTTTTCAACCAATGACTTCTTATATTGGAAAAAGATATGCGAATCTGAATGTATCATTCCATAATCAATATTTTCTTCCAAAAAATCAACCTGCTTCTGTAACTTTAAAGGATCTGTCCAGTAATCATCGCCTTCACACAGAGCTATATATTTCCCTTTTGCCCGGGGAAAATTATATTTAATATTCATGCCTCTCTGACCCTGGGAATATTGATTAACACTTTGATAAATTGGTTTTATGATATCCGGAAACTTCCATTCATAATCTCTTATAATATCACTTGTGCCATCGGTAGAGGCGTCGTCATTAATAAGTATTTCAAATTTAAAATTTGCTTGCTGCATTAATAAGCCGTCGAGACATTCTCCAATGTAATGAGCGTGGTTATAGGTTATGCAACAAATGCTAACAAGTATATCTTCCATTATTGAATACTATTAATAATTTCCTGAAATGCGTTTTTGGAGCTCATCAGGAGTTCCTTATTGATGGCTTTATACTTATCTATAATAGCATCTCTGTTGTTTTCTAGTAAATCGATCGTCTTACTTAAGGTCTGCTCAAAATCTGTGGTGTCTACTTTCACGTTATATTGCAATAGCCCTAAGTTTTCCATGAGCCCGCGGTGCTTGGGGTGATTCTCCAAGGCGATGACAGGTGTATTAAAGCATATGGGGACGATTTGCCCGTGGCCGCGCATGGCAATTACAAACTGCGCGTATTTATAATAACCCACTGCTTTATCTGAATGATCAAATGCGAAATATCCAAAATCCCAGACTTCCGTGTTGTCGATTCCCTGACAGATATCTTTACTAATGGCTATGTCATCGGGAACATGAGGCGCATATATTACTTTGTATTTCTTGGAAAGGTTAAAGGTCACTGCCCGCATTTCTTTGATAAACTTCGCTTGCTTTTCTGCAGTTCCAAACCTCCTTTCCGGCTTATCATTTGCAATTTGAACGATGACGTAGGACTCTTTTACAAAGTTTTGATATTGCGTATTTAAGTCCACATGAAACCCGGGATCAGGAATAACGGGTGCCTCTATACCCGTTTGTTCTAATAACCTTTGTGCACTGCCATCATTTCTTACAGAAAAATAGGCTGCGTGTTTTATTGTTTCCTTAAGATGTTCGATACCTCTTGCAGGAATGCCTCCTTCTTCTTTCCAATAATTGTAACCAACACCATAGACAATGAAGGGTATTTTTATTTCTTTGATCAAATCTTTGTCTATTAACCAAAACCAGCCATTGGGCCAATGAGCGCCGTGTATAATGCCGCCGCCTCCAATAACTAATAAATCATATCGTTTGTTTACTACTTCTTTAATATAATATTCATCAAAGACCCTTCCCTGTAAGTTGGTATTGCCAATAAGTTCGACTTCTAAGTTGTCACGCAATAGATTTTTAACACCAATACCTAAGGCGTAATCGCCAATATTAAAATTCAAGCAATATGTGTGTAAAATTCTCATGTTTATGTATGTTTATAAAGTTTTAAAATAAAGATTCTACAGCGTCAGGTGCAAAGACCGGAATGCCATATTTTTCGTGAATTTTTTTTCGCTCTGCATAAGCGTCGTCAATAAAAATGGCCCCATCCGGCTTGATATAATTCATTTTCTCCTCTTCTTTTTTGAGATGGATTACTTCTGTAAAAAGATGCTGTAAATTATATTTTCGCAAAGTCTCCTGTATGTCAAATTCATGCTTTGTAATAAGTATGCGTTCGATATTATTGTTTTGCAAATGGTAGATGAAGGCAATCAGTTGCGTGTTGACCTTGCCTTGGAGTAACAGGCAATCGTCAAAGTCTATATAAGCGACTTTATAATCTATATCTATTTTATATTTATTGTCTAATGCTCTGTCTAATTCAATGAAATAATTATTCTTTATTATTCCTACCGGGATGTCAAAACAATTAAACACACTTAGCATGGCGAAATTAACGCCCAGATTCCTTGATAAGGAAGAGGAGCCGGCTAACCTGCTTGCGATTTCCAATAAAACTAATTGCCCATTTTTATCTTCTTTTACCTGGAAAAACCATGCGCCTTGAAAAGAGAGCCGCTCATTTATTCTATGGGCAAAGAAAGAAAATGCTTCTGTTCGGCTGTATACGGGGAAAGTATTTACACTGATGCCTTTTGAAATTCGGCCCCTTTTCCTAGCTTGGAAGTACAACAGTTCTCCTTTGGAATTTGAAAAGCAATCCACCGTATATTCTTCTCCGGGTAAATACTCTAATATGATTGAATCGGGATAATCATTTTGATGCTTTATAACTTCCTTTTTATTATGTATCAATTTTGCGCCCCGCGAACCATAGCCGACATCGGGTTTCATAAAGACAGGAAAACGGTATATTTCGTTTACTGTTCTAAATAAAAGAGGCAGTTTAATAAGTCCCTTGAAATGATCATAGGTGGCCAGTTTAGAGTTACAAATAATAGTTGTCTGCACTGGCGGAGCGATTACTTTACAGCCTAATAAATTTTCTCTTTCCTTTAAAAAGGCAATAACAAAATCCATAGTAGGATAAACGGCATCGATGTCTTTTTCTTTAATTATTTTAGCTAGCGCGCTAATGAAGGTGGGATCCTTCACAAAAGGCAGTCCTTCTATATAATTGGGGTAAATAAACTTACCATGATCATCTGTACTATTGGCTCCTATAAGGTTAATATGCCGTGAATATTTTAGAGAACGGTAAATTTCAAGACCAATCTCTGAGCCGCAAGGGAAAACTAAAACATTAAATACTTTATTCATTGTTATTTTGGGTTCTTAAGATTAATCGACAAATCAAATCCACTTCTTCAATTGACAAATCAAAATATAGCGGCAGACAAAGTACCCGCTTAGCGATATCTTCTGTAATAGGCATGGCCGTCTGCTCTATATAGGGTAGGGTATTTGCCAACGAAGGATAAAAATATCGCCTTGCAAAAATTTCATTACTTTTTAACCGTTCTATAATTCTCAGTAACAATTCTTCTGTTTCAAAGACAATAGGGTAGTAGGCATAATTCATGGTTGCTTCTTTATTCCATTGCGGAGTAAAGGCTTTCGCATGCTGCAAAAGGTTTTGATAGCGTTCTGTGAGCAGTTTACGCTTTGTATGAATGGCCGGCAGGTATTTCATATTGGCCAAACCCATGGCCGCATGAAACTCTGAATTCTTCCCATTGATCCCCAATTCTGCAAAGGCTTCCGGTCCGTCAAAACCGAAGTTGCGGATATAGGCCAGTTTTTTAAGCAAGGCCGGATCTTTGGTGATAATCAATCCTCCTTCTCCTGAATGATAAAGTTTGGTTGCATGTAAACTGCAAGTGGAAATATCCCCGTATTCAAAAACCGATCTGCCGTTGACTTGCACGCCAAATGCATGTGCAGCATCATAGATAACTTTTAAATGATGTTTTTGGGCAATTTTTTCAATCGTTTCTACGTCACATGGATTACCATAAACATGGGTCGCCAAAATAGCCGAGGTTGCCGGCGTAATGGCTGCTTCTATTTTGTTCGCGTCGATATTTAAAGAGCTTGCATCAATATCTACAAACACAGGCTTACATCCCTCCCAAACAATACTGCTGGAAGTCGCTACAAAGGAAAAGGGTGTAGTAATAATTTCGCCCCTTAAATGGAGTGCCTTAATCGCCATTTGAAGTGCAACCGTTCCGTTAGTGACAAACAATAAATGTTTTACTGCCAAGTATGCTTTCAACTTTAATTCCAGGTCACTTGCTAGGGGGCCCATATTGGTTAGCCATTGGCGTTGCCAAATACCATCCAAATAGGTGTCATATTCTCCTGTAGGAGGTAAAAAAGGTTTAGATACCGGTATCATCTTTTTAAAATTAATTGTTTAAAGTCCGTCAGAGCTTCAATCTTACAAAGCCGCGATAGGGCCAGGTATAGGCTTGCGAAAGCAAGAGACAACAGTGGCACCACTATAAAATTGGATAAATGGGAACGCAGGAGTAAGTATTCATTCACAGGCCAAAGGGAAAGACCAATTAAGAAGGAAATCAGTAAGATAGGGGATACCTCCTTGATCTGTTGCCAACCACTATAGTTTATAAAATCGCCACTGTAGTAAGCATTGATTCCAAAGGTAATTATGGAATTAATTACCTTGAAAATCAATAAGCCGTATATTCCGAAAGGGATGGCGATAATAATGCCCGCCGTAATAATTATTTTCTTGATAATTTCTAATTTTAAGAATAGATCAGAACGACCTTTGACATTCAGAATATTCAGATTATAGAGGTGAAAGGGATACAAAACACCCGTGATACAGAGTATTTGAAAATAAGGCACAGCAGGCAACCATTTGTCTGTTAATATCCATATAAATAGCGGCTTGGCCACGACAATAGCTAGAGCCATCATGGGAGCGACCCAGAAAGCGACTTGATGCAGTAATTTACGATAAGCATTTTTTAATTTGACATTATCATCTTTTACAGAGGCAAACATCGGATAGGTTACTTTTCCCAGAGCCGTGGAGATATTGCCCACGGGTAACATCTGTAAGGTTTGGGCTTGCGTATAATAGCCTAACTCGCTTGCTGCAAAATATCTGCCAATGACGACTTTATAAATATTGTCGTAAATTGTATCGATTAAACCGGAAATGGTGAGTTTATAGCCAAAATGAAAATGGTATTTTAGCTTGGTTTTATCAATTAATAAACTCGGCATCCAGCCGGCAAAAAGCCAATGTTGTAAAGTGAAAAGAAAAGATTGCACCAAGTTCATCCATACCAGGCTCCAGACTCCATAGCCCTTGTAAGCCATTATGATACCGACAACCCCTCCTACAATACTAGAGGGAATTTGCATAAGCATCTGCTCCTTAAAACGCATTTCCTTGGTGAGTTTGGTGGTCTGCACTCCTACAAAAGCACGAATAATAAAGGAAATGGTGTACACCCTTACAATAGGTATCAAAATAGGCTGGCGGTAAAAGTCACCAATCCAAGGAGCACAAAGAAATATAACAAGATATAATATAACACTGAAAATCAGGTTGACAAAAAATACAGTAGAATAGTCTCCCTGATCTGCTTTGGTAGTACGAATTAAAGAAGATGTCATTCCGCTATCCATCAAAGAAGCTCCGATAGCCACAAAAATCGCCAGCATGCCAATTAATCCGAATGCTGAAGGCATTAAAATTCTGGCAAGGACAATACCTACAATTACGTTAATAGCCTGTACGCTGAATTGTTGGGTAAAAGTCCAGAAGAGACCGGATATTGCTTGTTTTTTTAAACTCATTTATTGAATAATAGCTGTTTAGCCTGATTTTTAATTATAAACCCAAAAGGTATTGCCCGTAACTGCTTTTCTGTAAGGTGTTTGCCAGTGCCTCTAACTCTGCTTTTCCTATATATTTCATTTTGTAGGCGACTTCCTCAATACAAGCTATTTTTAGACCTGTTCGTTTTTCTACCGCTTTTACAAATTCAGTGGCCTCCGTCAGTGATTCATGGGTACCGGTGTCTAACCACGCAAAGCCACGACTCATCACTTGCATTTTTAATTTGTTTTTTGAAAGATAATTTTGGTTTATAGTCGTGATCTCTAGTTCTCCTCTGGCAGATGGCTTTACTTGTTTTGCCATTTTTACAACCGAATTGGGATAATAGTATAAACCAACTACTGCGTAATTAGATTTAGGTATTGCCGGCTTTTCCTCTATACTTAAGACATTCCCTTGAGCGTCAAATTCGGCGACCCCGTATCTGGCAGGGTCTTCTACATAATACCCGAAGATTGTCGCTTTTTTTTCTTCTTTTACTGTTTGTACGGAGCTGGCTAACAGCTTTTGCAGACCTGCACCATAGAAAATATTATCGCCTAATATGAGGCATACATCGTCGCCCCCGATAAAATCTTCGCCAATAATAAAAGCCTGTGCCAAACCATCAGGGCTGGGCTGCTGTGCATATTGAATACTTAATCCTATTTGTGTTCCATCACCCAATAAGTTTTGAAAATTGGGTAGGTCTTGTGGCGTAGAGATGATAAGAATATCTCTAATGCCGGACAACATCAAAACCGATAGCGGATAATAGATCATGGGCTTATCATAGATAGGCAGGAGTTGCTTGGAAACCACTTTTGTTAGAGGGTGCAATCTTGTGCCGGATCCGCCTGCCAGTATTATTCCTTTCATTTTTCTTATCTTATTTATGGGTTAGTTTGTTAGGTGGTAGCAAACTTTTTTACATTATTTGTACTCTTTTTTGAGTTCTTTAATAAGTTTTGAAACTGCTTTTGTGGTATACTTCATGTTTTCTTCGATGATCTCTATTCCTTTTACATAGCCCAACATTTTTGAAATCTCTAATTGTGTTTCTAAGGTGGCTAACGCCCCTAAGGCAATATATAAATGAGCTGTTCTTTCTTCATTGGAACCCAAGCCTTCTGCGATATTAGAAGGAATAGAAATTGCCGCTCTTCGAATCTGATTTTTTAACCCGAACGTTTCTTCTTCAGGGAAGGCTGCTGACAATTCGTAAATCAACTGAACCAAACTCATGGCAGATTGCCATACTTTTAATTCTCTATGTGATTGTAGCATTTTATAGAATTATCATGTTATTTTATCAATCTATCTATTGGTCCTTACGAAATCACTGTCCCATGCTTATTCTGTGACCATGTTATCGTCATCATTTGATCAATCTTTTACTTGTACATCTGTTCGTAATACTTCTGATACGCGCCACTGGTTACATT
>NZ_JBNQGD010000188.1:0-7918 GCF_050436765.1 Arachidicoccus sp.
GATGATGCAAAGGCCTTATTAAAAACTGTTATGTCGCATGCGGGCATCACTGATTTTTCACAGGTTGATGCAGCTAATTCCGCGGCTGAACTAAAGTTGCTAATTGTTAAGGAAGACATGAAAAACTTTGTAGGAGAGGCGGGGCAGGATTGGTTGGCTGTAAGGCGTTTACCTTTTACAACTTTACAACAACTCCTTCCTACCATTACGAAAAAAACGCAATTAATATTACCTATTCCTCAAGAGGAAATGACACGGAATATTGATTTAAAAGGTATGCAAAACCCTGGCTACGGAAACTAGAATTTTATTATATCCCTTCAATCTAAAATTATGTTCAAAAAAATAAAAATCCTTATTGCTATTTTTTCATTTGTTAGTCTGGGCTCTTCTGCGCAAACTATCAAATTTGATGGTACAACAGACAAAAAGTTTGATGGTAACCAGATTATTATTTATAATCGAAGTGGTTTGCACGATTCGGCGATTATTAAAAATGGTACGTTTGTTTTTGATGCTCCTTTTAAAGAGGCTGGCCTTTTTATGTTTTATAGCCAATTGGAAAGCAAAAATAAAGGCGGTTATTCTCCTTTTGGGGTTTTGGTAACAGCACCCGGTATTATCCATATGAATGCCGATGCAGAAAATTTTGCCAATACAAAAGTTACAGGTTCCGAAGAAAATAACCTCTATCATAATTTTAGTGATAAGAGTAATAATGCTCAACAGAAGATTATAGATGAACTTGAGAAAAAATATGGAAAAGAGTATGTGATGAACCGCAACCCTGACACGGCAAGTACCAAGTACAAACAACTTCTTGAGGATTATCAAAATTTAAGCAATGCTAATGAAAAAATTCAATTGGAACGGCTTAAACAATTCATTCAAGCCAATCCCGCAGCTTTTGCATCTGTTTTTCTTTTAAACAATTATGCAACTAACATGGATTTGAATGAGTTAGAAAATTTGTACACATCTTTATCACCCAAATACAAAAATACCAAAAGTGGAAAATCTATCGCATCGGTAATAGAAGCGAGAAAGATTACGGCAATTGGCAAAATAGCTCCAGGATTTTCCTTACCCGACACATCGGGCAACATCGTTAACTTATCCGACTTTCGAGGTAGTTATTTACTTATTGATTTCTGGGCAAGTTGGTGTGGCCCCTGCCGGGCAGCAAATCCAGGCCTAGTAAAAGTGTACAATAAATACAAAAATAAAGGATTTAAAATATTGGGTGTTTCCCTAGATCGTTCGGGCCAAAAAGATTCATGGCTAAATGCCATTCACAAGGATGGTCTCGTTTGGGCCCAAATTTCTGACCTTAAATTCTGGGATAATAAAGTAGCCGTTCTTTATGGTATTAAGGCCATTCCTACCAATTTTTTACTTGATCCACAAGGGAAAATTGTCGCAAGGGATTTAAGTGAAGAAGATCTTAATCAAAAATTGGCAGGATTGCTTAACAAATAATTTTCGTGATTGTTAATGCGAATAATTTTTCCCGAAAAATCGGTGTAAGTATCAATTTGAAATACATTTTAAAGAAGAAAACAATGAAAAAAAACTTATTTTGGTTGTTAAGCATTTCGTTATTCGTATTTGCTTGCAATTCGACAAAAAAACAAGGCGGTTATACTATTACCGGTACCCTGAAAGGAATTGATTCAGGCATTGTAAAAATAAGTAGTAATAATCAAGCTGACCGAACTTCTAAGGTTATAGATAGTGGTGTTATTAAAAATGGTTCTTTTGAACTAAAAGGTCAAATCGGTACTGCGCAAATGATGAATGTTGAAATTGTTCCCGGTAACTGGAGTTTTAACATATTTGTTGAAGATACCGCCCTCCACATCACGGCTGATACCACCGGTTCTCAGTATTATGATTATACAAGTTATGGTGGTAGTAAAGGTGCCGTCATTAAAAAAATCACAGAGGACGGGTCACGAAATTTTGACGATTGGATGAAATTTCAAAATGATCCTGGACAACACCAATATGATTCTGTATTTGCCTTTTTAGGTAGAAATATTGAGAAGGAAGCAGCAATCAATCATCTTGATCAAGAGTATAAATACCGGGATCAGGCCGACTCGGTGAGAGAACTTTTGCAAAAATGGCAAAAAAGTAAAATAGATGCATATGTAAATAGCAACCCGTCTTCTGTTGCCGGTATCTATATGTTCAATAATTTATACACTTTTTCGCAACAAATGCCGCTTGATACACTAAAAAACATGCTGGGTAAATATACGGGTTCGGCCAAGGCATCGATTTATTATAAATATCTTTCAGGTGAATTAGCAAAGAAAGAAGCTGTTGCCATTGGTAACGTAGCGCCAGACTTTACCTTGATGAGAAGAGATAGTTCTAAATTCACATTGTCTTCTACTCGTGGAAAATATATGATGATAGACTTCTGGGCAAGTTGGTGTCATCCTTGCAGACAAGCGATACCGCATTGGAAGGAAGTTTATCAAAAATATCATGATAAAGGTTTTGATATGGTCAGCGTTTCTGATGATAGTCGTTGGAGCGATTGGGAAAGAGCGATGGATCAGGAAAAAATGCCGTGGACACAAGTATGCGATGAATTTCCTGTAAAAAATATGCCGGCGCGTGTAGGCTCTCTTTATATGACTACGTTCATTCCCTTTTATGTTTTGTTAGATAAGCAGGGAAAAATATTGGTATACTCCGGCAAGGAAAACGATATAGACAATAAGTTGAAGGAACTATTCGGTAATTAATTGAGCAAAATTAAAAAAATGAAGCTACAAAAATATATAGCAGCGACGGGGTTACTATTTTTTTCGGTCAATGGTGGTGGAGTCTCGGCGCAAAAATTTTCTATGATAGGCCATATTGATGGGCAGAAAGATGGTTACGTCCATCTTTATTACCAAAATAATAAAGGCAGGTCTATAGCAGATAGCGCCGTGATAAAAGAGGGTAACTTTCAATTTACAGGGGATATCATGGAACCCACCATGGTTTACTTTGCGGATGGCTTACAATCAATGAGCATGAATGATCCGAATACGACCTCTTTCTTTGTTGAACCCGGAGAGATTCGTTTTAATGCAAAAATGGGTGATATTAAAAACGCGGTCATTACGGGATCTGCAACACAGCAGCAATACGCCGCTTTGGAAGCAGCGCAACAAAAACTTAGTGCACGTTGGAAAACGGTAATGGATACGCTTTCTGCCGTAAACAAAAGAAGTAACGTTCAATTCCAGGAATTAAAGGACTGGGTGCTGCTGCCTTATGATGCAGCGATGAAAGAGATTAATTATACTTTCTTTGCAAAGCACCCACAATCGTATGTGACTGCGTTTGAATTGCGGTTTTATACTAGTACAATGCCACTTGATTCTTTACAAATGTATTATCATAGAATGAATGCCTCTTTGCAACAAAGTACTTATGGCAAAGAACTGGCAAAAGAAATTGAAAAGATCCGTGCCGGTTCGCCAGGAAGTATAGCAGCCAATTTTACTACTGCCGATATCAATGGCCAGCCCGTGACGCTTTCAGATTTTAAAGGTAAATATGTAATACTCGATTTTTGGGCTAGCTGGTGCGTGCCTTGTCGTAAAAGCAATCCGCACATGATTGAATTATATAAAAAGTATCATGATAAAGGGCTTGAAATTATTGGCATCGCCGATGATGACAATAATCACGGAGCTTGGAAGAAAGCTGTTGAAAAAGATGGAGTCGGCGTATGGTATAATGTGTTGCGCGGCTTTGATCTCAAGAAAATGAGCAGTGGTGAGAAAAATGAAAAGGATATTTCCGAAAAATTTGGCATTCATTCATTACCAACGAAGATTTTGATTGATAGGAAGGGAGTCATCATTGGACGTTATGATCAGGGAACGGACGAAGAAGAAAAAGCGATGGATGCAAAATTGAAAAAAGCTTTTACGAATTAAAACGGTAATAAAATATAAATTATTTTTTCAACCGCTATCGTTTTAATTATTATGGGAAGGGTTGCGATACAAAACCGTAACTATTACGCTAATTTGTCAAGCCTAAATAAGATTTTGCTGAGCGTGTTAAATTCAAATGATAAAGAGCAGCGGATTCTATGATATAGGCAAGTAATAGCCTAGACGAGAATGCTGAAAATTATCAAGAAGTTCAAACAGATTTTTTAACATGTTTCCAGAAGAGGTAAAACATTTGGCTTGACAGCCTTAAAAAATAATTTAAAAATAGGATTACTTATTTTTAAGTTACCATTACTTTTATGCCTAAAATAAGAATATCCTACAATGAATTGCAGAACATTTTTTATCAAATGCCGCGTTTTTTTCCTTATGCTACTTTTTTTATTTGGAACCGTCAAGGTGTGGTCTCAGCCGGCAATGTCGTCTAAGTCATTCAATATAAAAGGTAAAGTTAATGGCATAAGTATCGGCACAATAATTCTTTCCTACCCGGATTTGAACGGGGAAAAGCTTATTTTTGACAGTTCTGCAATAAAAAATGGCACTTTTCAATTTAAAGGTACCGTTAAATTACCCGTTGGTGCCGATCTCTATATAAAAGGTTCTGAACATCGCTATGCGGCGCAGAACCTAAATTTCTATCTTGAGAACAGCCCTATTTCGATTTGTGTTAATAGCGACTCCATAAGCTCTTCAAAAGTGACCGGTTCGTTTTCAAATGATGATAAAGACTCCATTGCTGTATGTATGGCTCCTTATTATGAAATACTTGAATCTCTCAGGAGATTGCGCGGTTTTGCTTCTGCTCAACATTCTGACTCCATTCTCAAAAGCCTTGAAAATATTTATGGCGAATTACCAGCTATGCGGCGGAGTCTGATCGTAGGTTATGCATTTGCACATCCAAATTCTTATGCCATTACTTCGATGCTAAATATGGATTTCACAAATAATCAAACAGCCTTACCACTACTTAAAAGTGTATATAACCATTTTTCAAATACAGTAAAAAGTTCTATTGGAGGCCAAGGTATTGCGAGTCTTATTAAGAGAATTGAAAGAGTACAAATCGGCAAGAATGCCCCCGAGTTCAGTTTGCCTGATCAAAATGGTAAGAATGTGCATCTTGCTTCCTTTAACGGAAAATATATTTTGCTTGATTTCTGGGCGAGTTGGTGTGTTCCCTGCCGCGCAGAAAGTCCCTATCTCGTAAAAGCTTATAAAAAATATAAAGACAAGAATTTTACTGTTATCAGTGTTTCACTCGATGATGAAAGGACTGAACAAAATTGGATGAATGCATTTAAAAAGGATGGTATGCAATGGACACAATTGTGTAGCCTTAAAGGATATGCAGATCCTGTACGAATGTTATACAGCGTACAGGGTATTCCGGATAATTTTTTAATCAGCCCAGCAGGAAAGATAATTGCGCGTGGCTTGAGAGGAGAAGAAATTGGACTAAAATTAGCTGAAATTTTTAAATAAAAAATCATACCTTATTTAAGCTTCCAATATCAAATCAGTGAGAAACATAATGAGGTGTTCCATTTAAGTGCTACAGGTAATTACAGTAAATAAGCTGTATCGCTTTTGGCTTCAGACAAGACAAAGAAACTTTGAACGGTGGTAATATTGGGCAGCTTACCTAATTTGTTTCTATAGAAATTGTGATAGTCGTCCATATCTCTGGTCGCAACACGCAATATAAAATCAAAGGTGCCGGTCATCTGAAAACATTCCAGCACTTCCGGTAATTTAATAACTTCCTGTTCAAACTTTTCTAATGTTTGGGTCGTGTGGTTGTTGAGTAATACCTGGCTGAAAGCGAGCAATCCGATGTTTACTTTCTTCCGGTCGATAATGGCCACTATACTTTTGATCATTCCGTCACTTTTCAGCCGTTTTATTCTTTCGTGAATAGCGGCTGTTGATTTATGTACTTTATCGGCAATTTCTTTGTTGGTAAGTGTGGCATCTACCTGCATTAATTTCAAAATTTCTTTATCAATTTCGTCCAGTTCTCCATTGTTCATTTATACACAAATTTTATAGACAATAAAATAATTACTTCTACATAAAGGTAAGAAGGCAATTCGGATTATTTTTCAGTTAAATACATTTTTTCAATAAAATTTATCGAAAATAGGTTAAGTGTTTTATATAATTATCATAATAGGTAGCTTTACTTTCTAAAAAAAATAGCCATGGCTGTGGTAGAAATAAAAAAATCGGTCACTGAAATAAATGCCAAAATTCAACATCTTTGGCATTTGGTGGGTAATACACCGATGTTAGAATTACGATATAATTATAAGAATAATCCAGGTCGCATCTTTGTAAAATGTGAACACTATAATCTTACCGGAAGTATCAAAGATAGAATGGCTTTGTATATCTTATCTCAAGCCTATAAGAATGGCCATATTCGGCCTTCAGATGAGATAATTGAAGCTACCAGTGGCAATACCGGAATAGCCTTTGCCGCTATAGGCAGGGCACTTGGTCATAAGGTGAAGATTATTATGCCCAATTGGTTAAGCAAAGAGCGTGTGGATATAATTAAAAGCCTGGGTGCAGCGGTGATTCCAATCAGTAAAGAACAGGGTGGTTTTTTAGGCAGCATCGCATTAAGCAAAGAACTGGCTGAGAAAGGAGGTGTGTTTTTGCCGAGACAGTTTGATAATCGCTTCAACGCGGAAGCCCATGAGAAAACTACCGGAAAAGAAATATGGCTGCAACTAAATAATATTGGGTTGAAACCGGATGCCTTTGTGGCGGGTGTCGGTACAGGAGGAACCGTGATGGGTGTTGGCGCTTATCTAAAAATGGTTAACCCTTCTGTTCGAATCCACCCTTTGGAGCCCTTTGAATCACCTACTCTTACGACAGGCCATAAAGTGGGCAGTCACAGGATTCAAGGTATTTCTGATGAGTTTATTCCCTCTATTGTGCAACTGGAAGAATTAGATGGCATAATACAGGCGAAAGATGGGGACGCCATCATAATGGCGCAAAAGTTGTCGGCGGAGTTGGGGTTGGCCGTGGGGATTTCTTCAGGCGCAAATGTCATTGGAGCTATTCAATTGGCAAATAGACTAGGCAAAGATGCCGTGGTTGTTACTGTTTTATCTGATAGCAATAAAAAATACCTTAGTACCGATTTGATGAAAGAAGAGCCTGTTCATTCAGCTTATTATTCTACAGACACAAAGTTTACCGCAATGTTACCCATTAGTCGTTTAGCAACCGAAGTGTTATAAAATGGCTAAGGATGGTTCGCAAATAATTAAATATTGGATAATAAAATAAATCATAACAATAAAAAACAAACAATGAAAAAATTAACAGCACTATTGATTTTTGGTTTTATCGCCATAACCAGTTTTGCACAACAGTCTCCGGTAAAATGGACGAGCAAAGCGGTGAAGGAAAATGCTAACACTTACAAAGTAACTATTACTGCAACATTCCCTGCCCCGTGGCATATCTATTCTCAAAATACGCCTGATGGAGGCCCTGTTGCTACGGCTTTTAGTTTTACTAAGAATCCGTTGATTTCTTTACAGGGAAAAACCTTAGAAAAAGGCGATTTGAAGGTTACTCACGATAAAAATTTCGGTGTAGATGTAAAATACTATTCCGGCAAAGTTGATTTTGTTCAAGTGGTGAAGGTAAAGGGAAACGTAAAGACGGATTTCTCAGGTACAGTCAATTTTATGGTCTGTAATGACCACGAATGCTTACCTCCATCTGATCAATCCTTCTCTGTAAAGCTGCAGTAGGACAATAGAGGTAACCTGTTTAAAAGTTGAGTTGTAATTTTTTGTATTCCATCTAAGAAATTTCCATGCGTAAAAGTTCCTTGTTGTTTTTATCTTTCTTATTGCTTGCCATCTTTAATGTATCTGCGCAAAACACAGGGGTAAAATTCTCCGCGTCGGTAC
>NZ_JBNQGD010000189.1:0-1507 GCF_050436765.1 Arachidicoccus sp.
AAATGATCAACCTAATGTATTTAGTGTTGACAGCTTTGCTGGCGCTGAATGTATCGTCCGAGATTTTAAATGCTTTTCGTACTGTAAACAATAGCCTGAACAATGCTACCGCAGTGATAGATCAAAAGAATCAAATGCTTTTCAATTCTTTACAAGAAAAATTGAAAGATCCGAAATTGCATGACTTGGCGGTAATTTGGGTGCCAAAGGCCGAACAGGCAAAGCAACTTTCAGATGAAATGTATAACTATATAGGCAATATAAAATCTCGTTTGAAAGAAAATGCCGGCTACCATCCTGAAAAAGGAGACACAACTTTCAGAGACGACGATGTCGATGTACCTACAAAGCTTTTGGATGACGGAAAAGTTGGTGATACATTGTATCAGAAACTAGTGGCTTATAAAAAGAATATGCTTGGTATTGATCCATCCATTAATGCTCAATTTCAATATACCCTGCCCATAGATTTATCTATGCCAAAAGTAGAAGATAAAAGTAATAGAACATGGTCGGCTGCTTATTTTAGAATGACCCCGACAATTGCTGCCATTACCATGTTGAGTAAATTCCAAAATGATGTTAAAAATAGTGAAGCGCAGATTGTAGAGTTCTGCCATAACAAAATAGGACAGGTTCAGGTTGTATATGATGAGTTCCAGGCTTTAGCTTCTGCAAATACGCAATATTTATTGCCGGGTCAAGAGTTTACTATTTCAGCGGGCGTAGGTGCATTTAGTAAAAATGCAAAGCCTACCATTACCATTGACGGCGCAGTTATTGCACTCAATGCAAATGGAATGGCAGAATATAAAACAACAGCCGGGAGCCCAGGTAATTATTCCAAAAAGGTTAATATATCTTTTACTAAGCCAGATGGCTCTAAGGCCTCCCTGGTAAAGGATATTCAATATACTGTAGGTTCTCCTACAGGTATTACAGTAAGTGCCGATGCCACCAGGGTCTTATATATTGGATTAGACAACCCTATTTCTGTGGGTGGCGGGAATGGTCGTGGGGCGGAAAATATGCATGCTTCTTTAAGCCAGGGTTCAATAACTTCGGAAGGACATGGAAGGTTTATCGCAAGGGTAACTACGCCAGGTACGGCAAAAATGAGGGTGTCTGATGGTAAATCTGAAACTTCAGTTGATTTCAGGGTAAAAACGGTACCTACACCTATTGCAATGGTGGGCGGTAGTAAAGGCGGTCGTATGCGGGTGAACGATTTTAAGGCACAGGCAGGTGTTCGTGCTGAGCTGGAGGATTTTGTTTTTGAAGGGGTAAAGTTTACTGTTACTAGTTACACAATGACCTTTGCAGGCGCTGGGTATCCTGAGTTTATGCATAAATCGGTTTCGGGGAACTCTTTTGCTTCGGTACGGGATTTGATTGAAAGAGCGAGACCGGGCAGTACTATTACAGTTGACGAGATAAGAGCTAGTGGACCGGGCGGGTCAAGGTTATTGACACCTATTGCATTTAATTTATATTAAAATAAGAATAT
>NZ_JBNQGD010000190.1:0-10985 GCF_050436765.1 Arachidicoccus sp.
CTGCGTTGGAGCACTAAACGTTGGTGGTCATCTATCACCCATTCAACAATCTCCCCCTGTTTAAACTCTATTGCCTGAGCAACGGCAGCAGGGAAATTGACGTACCACTGCTCACTCTTTGCCCTTTTTATTATCTGTATTTTAGTCGGATATCCCATATCTAGTTGTTTAACTAGATATAAAGATCAAAAAAAATAACGATATAACCAACTATAGCGCTATCTTTTTTAATCTTATCTAGAAAAGGGCCAAACTAGAGATAAAAATAAAACAAGCCGTTCAAAATTTGAACGGCTTGTTTTATTTTTATTATCTGTCTGGTCCTGAAATTTTTATTTTAAAACCTCAGCTAATTTGTCGGATAAATCTGCACCCCGCAAATTGTGCGCAACAATTACCCCATTAGGGTCGATTAAAAAATTAGCCGGTATTGCGCGTACACCATACTGCATCGCTACTTCATTTCCCCAACCTTTTAAATCGGAGACTTGTGTCCATGCCAGCTTATCATGATC
Organism: Arachidicoccus sp.; assembly: GCF_050436765.1. NCBI lineage: Bacteria > Pseudomonadati > Bacteroidota > Chitinophagia > Chitinophagales > Chitinophagaceae > Arachidicoccus > Arachidicoccus sp. The sequence continues at coordinate 516 of NZ_JBNQGD010000190.1, forward strand.
AATCGCTTTTTGCCAGGCAGCTTTATCGTTATCTAAAGAAACACCCAATACGGTAAAATTCTTACTTTTATATTGATTAAATGTTTTTACAACATTTGGATTTTCTGCCCGACAAGGGCCACACCAGCTTGCCCAAAAATCAACCAAAACATATTTACCTTTAAAATCCGAAAGGCTCACGGGTTTACCATTCACATCGTTTAGGGTAAATAATGGAGCGTTTTGTCCAACCGCTGTTTTTTTCATTTTAGCCAATTGCTCAGCCATTTTCTTACCTGTGGCAGAATTTTGCAAAGAAGTATCTAATGAAGTAAACATTTTATTCAAATCAGCATATGCAGTGGAGTAAGTCAATGTTTGCAATCTACCAAGGCTTACGTAACTTTTAGGATGGTCTGCAATAAAAGACTTAGTCTTTACTTCAATTAATTTATCAAGGCTATCCACTTGTTTTTCGATTGCAGCAGTAGTGGCAGTATCATTCATCTGACGAGCCGTTTGATATTTTCCGTACGCACTGTCTTCCTGAGTAGTATATTCCTTTATCGATGCCTTATAGGCCTCAAAATCGTCCTGTGTAGGAGAGCCTGTAATTGTAGCCTTGTCCAAAGAATCGACATTGCCACTAATTTTTATCCCGGCATTTTGCAGATAAAACTGTACACCACTTCTCCTGTCTTTTAGATAAAGCGCAGCCATTGCCGGATGATCGGCCTTACCGGTGAAGGTAAATTTTCCATCTTTTACAGCGGCGGAATCTACTCTCATTGAGTCCCCAACACTGCTACTGAGGTAAATGTAGGGATCGGTCAGACCAGCAACATCTCCGTTAATAGTGTAACTGTCTTTCTTTGTTTGTTGGCAAGAAAATACTGTCATCGCCAGCATTGGCGCTAACAATAGAAAAAAATACTTTTTCATTTAAAAAATTTGGTTAGTTATTATATAATCAACATAAAGCTAACAAAAAAAATAGGATCATCGATTCTGCAACAAGGCTTTACAATTTGTTTCACAATTGTGAATATTGATTAGAAAATTTTTATTTGGTAAAAACAAAAGGATGATTTCTTTTTTTCGCTTTAACTTCGCTGGCAAAACGTATTGAAACATGCGCGCAATAAAAAATAAGTATACGGCATTTGCCTTTCTTTTCATTACTGGCCTTATACTTCTGTCCATATCGTTAAACTCTTGTGGTATTTATTCATTTCACGACGTAAGCGTACCCGACAGTGTAAAAACGATAAAGATCAACTATATAGAAAACAAAGCAACCTATGTAAATCCACGACTCAGTTCTCAGCTTACAGATGCCTTTGTGCGGTTGGTAGCCAATCAAACCAAACTTACGCGCGAAGATGACAATAATGCTGACTATGTAATTATCAGTACCATTACTTCTTATACCGTATCTACTTCGGGGGTTTCGGGCAATCAGGCAAGTCAAAACAGACTTACTGTTTCTGTACATATGAAATTCATTGATAATTTTAAGAAGGTTACTAAAGAATTCGATGTTAGTAGTAACTTCGACTTTGCGGCTAGTTTAAGTTTGCAACAGGCCGAATCCAAATTAATGCCGGATATCCTTAAAAATCTTTCAGAAGCCATGTTCAATAAAATTTTCGCAACCTGGTAGAAAATATATATTTTAGTTCCTAAATGAGTATCGAAAACAATATCGCAAATCAATTACTGGGCAAATCAGCTTTTGCAGAAACGGACGTTAAAGACTGGGAGTCATTAACCCAACAATATCCTTACTTTAGTCTGGCGCAATTACTGTTGACAAAAAAAATGTTAGCAAGTAATAATGCGAATTTCGCAAAGCAAGCGCGAAAAACAGCCTTGCATTTTAGCTATATACCTCAGCTCGACATTTTGTTATATAATGGCCCATTCAGTAAAGAATTATTTGCCGGTGCTATTGCTGAAGCAAAAGTTCCACCAAAACCGATATCCATCGCGACAGAAGAATTACAAAATGAGCGGCTTTCTTCTATGTTGGGACAGCAATTGGCAGCATTTAAAAAAACAATAGATAGCAATGAAAAACTTCTTATAGAAACCGAGCCTCTTTTTAAAACGGATTATTTTGCTTCTCAAGGCATTATTTTTACCAAGCAGCAAGATGCCTTAGGTGCAAAAGTCAAAAAGTTCACCGATTGGCTAAAGGATATTAAGAAAACAACCTCTGGAGAACCGCAATTAAATACAACGCCAGAAGAAGAAAAGAGAGCGGCAGCCCAAGCAATTGCCTCATTGGAAAGCGAAGAAACAATAACAGAATCAATGGCTGAAGTACTATTGCAACAAAACAAAAAAGAGCATGCAATAGAGATATACAAAAAATTAAGTTTGTTATATCCCGAAAAATCAACTTATTTTGCATCCAAAATAAATTTGTTACAGCGTTAAATAAAAAATTATGTCTCTGATATTTTTTATATTGGTAATCATTGTTAGTATCGTACTAGCTTTTTTTGTCTTAATACAAAACCCGGAAGGTGGTGGTCTTTCTGGTTCAATTGGTGGTTTCAGCAACCAAATAATGGGTGTAAAAAAAACCAACAACGTGTTAGAAAAGGGAACTTGGGTTTTTGCAGCTATTTTAAGCATTATGTGCTTATTTTCTGTAATCATTTTTAGTGGAAAATCTACTACAAATAACGACGGTTCACTCAAAAAATTGAATACCACAGCTCCTGCACAGCAACAAGCGCCAATGCCTGCTGCACCGCAGCAATCTACGCCGGCTACCCCCGTAAAATAGAATTACAATTCAAGTTGTAAAATAATATATTACCATTCCCCGCCTCACAAGGTGGGGAATTTTTGTTATTTTGCGGCAATTATAACTCATATATAGGCAAAATATATTCGATGAAAACTTTTGGAAAACTTATAACGGTTATCATTTTCATTACAGTCCTGATTGTAGGATGGCTTTTGTTTTCAAGAGCCACCTCCTTCAATGGTAAATTGAAACATATTTATGTCTATGCTTCTTCTCCCGCATCCTATCAGGCTCAAATAGCGGAGCAAATTAATAAAGGTGATATCATCGATAATATTACAATATTCAATTTCTTCGCCAATAATACCAACGCTTTTAAAGCGATTACCCCAGGAAGATTTACCATAAAAAGAGGAGAGAGTATCTATAGAATAATTCAGACATTTAAGCATAACCGCCAAGATACCGTGCACTTTACGATCAAAAGGGTACGCACACTCAAAGGTTTTGCCGCAATGCTCGGAAATAACTTTATTACAGATTCTGCGAAAAGCCTTGCTTTTATTAGCAACAATGATTCGCTACGACCTTTTGGTGTCGATACTTTTACTTTTACGACACTACTGCTTCCGGGTACGTACGATATGAAATGGCAATATAGCATGCCGCAAATTTTGAGTATTTTTGCCAAAACAAAAGAAAATTTCTGGCAATCAAACAATCGCAGAAACAGGGCAGCAGCACTAGGGCTAACACCTGAACAAGCAATTATTCTCGCTTCCATTGTCGAAGATGAAACACTAAAAGACAGCGAGAAAGATACCATCGCCAGTGTTTACTTAAATCGCTTAAGGCTTGGAATGCCTTTAGGTGCCGACCCAACTATAAAATTTGCTTTGAATGATTTTGCGATCAAAAGAATCTTATTGGAAGACTTGAAAGTTCAATCGCCCTATAACACCTATTTGAACAAAGGGTTACCACCTGGAGCCATATGTACGCCCGATTCCATTACAATAGACGCTGTATTAAATGCACCAAAGACCAATTATTTATTTTTTGTAGCGAAACCAGACTTTAGTGGCTACCATAATTTTAGTGTAGATTATAAATCTCATGCGTTGAAGGCAAAGCAGTACCAAGAAGCATTAGATGCACGCAATATTAAATAGCAAACGATAGTGACACCCTTCGAAAGAAAATTATTAAACAGTCCGCCACTCAAGCTTTTGAAAAAAATATTGAAAGCTCTCCCCGTGCCGGGAACGCACGATATTTCTTTTTATGATGTAACTGCATTGTTTGTCGAACAAGTAAATGAGGAAGGATTAAATGTACGTGCGGGAGCCATTTCCTTTAATCTGCTTATTGCTGTTCCAGCCTGCCTATTGTTTTTGTGCACACTGCTACCTTATATCACTAATTCAAAATTATTTTATTTTGAGTTACAGAATATGATTCTACATTTTACACCGAATGTGGGTGCAAGACAACTGATGCTGAAATTTTTAGAAGAAATCTTTAGTAAAACGAAAAACGGTTTGCTTTCACTAGGTTTCATTTTGGCTATTTTTTATTCCTCCAATGCCATGATGGGCATCATTCGAACATTCGACCGCTCCCTAAAAGAGAAAGCCAAAACCAACTTTATCAAGAAGCGCTTACGTGCAATGAAGCTTACCATGATACTTTTCATGCTATTCATAGGCACACTTATTATTTCTATGGGTCAGGGAATGCTTTTTCAAAGAATCATGCAAGTATTAAGTATCCACAACTTAAAAGTACAATTACTCATCAAAAATTTAAGATGGGTTGTCATCGCAGCACTCTTTTTATTCAGCACATGTTTTATTTATAAATATGCGCCTACGCTGGACAAGCGAAAAAAACTATTTTCTTTGGGTGCCATCATTGCGACTTGTTTACTTATCTTCTCAACGACTTTATTTTCATTTTGGGCACAAAACTTTTCAAATTATAGTAAATTTTATGGTTCCATCGGTTCCATTCTGGTAATGATGATGTTGATATTTGTCAACTCGTTTGTACTTCTGATCGGATATGAATTAGATTTAAGTATCGAAGAATTAAAAAGGCGGCAGTACTCAGCCGCTATAACGGGAAATTAATTATTCCAAAACTTCAGATATTTTTTCCTTCATATGAACAGCTATTTCCAAAAACATATAAGTCAGGCGGCCACATTAATTGCGCAATACAAAGGCACTGAGCCATTACAACATTTGCTGAAAAAATACTTCTCAGCCAATAAAAAGCATGGTTCAAAAGATAGAAAAGTAATTACGCATTTTTGTTACACATTTTTTAGAATAGGGAAGAATTTAGAAAATATCCCTATGGAAGAAAAATTAATGGCGGCAATCTTTATTTGCGACGGCATAGGAGAAAAAGAGCAGCCAAATTTTCCACAGCAGTGGCTACCATTTTCCTCTGGTACATTACCTGAAAGGATAGCTTTTATAAAAAATAGCTATCCCGACTTTCGGTTAGAAAAGATTTTCCCTTTCTCCGATCAACTTTCCAACAGTATTGATAATACCTTATTTCAGCAATCCTTCTTACAACAACCAAATCTATTTTTACGTATCAGGCCAGGTAATAAAAATACAGTGATTAAAAAATTAGCCATGGCGAATACTGCTTTTTTAATGATTGATGATAACTGTCTTTCTCTTGCCAATAATACTAAAATTGATCTCATATTAAAGTTAAACAAAGAAGTAGTGGTGCAGGACGTCAGTTCCCAGAAGACCGGTACTTTTTTAGAAGCTGTCAAAACATATTTCCCGGAAAATCATCCAGTTTCACTGTGGGATGCTTGCGCTGCCAGCGGCGGTAAATCTATATTGGCAAAAGATATTCTGCAGCATATTCAATTAAGTGTATCAGATATTCGGCCTTCTATATTGAAAAATCTAAAACAACGTTTTAAAGAAGCCGATATTAATCGATATGAACTATTCACTGCAGATTTATCAAAGCCCTTTTCATCTACTAAAAAATACGAATTGATTATTTGCGATGCGCCTTGCACTGGCTCAGGTACTTGGGCAAGAACACCAGAAAGCCTTTCTACATTCTCCATTGATAAGATAGATGAATTTCAATCTTTACAAAGAAAAATTATTTCTAATTGCATTCCCCACTTACAGCAAACAGGCTATTTTTTATATATCACCTGCTCCGTATTCGAAAAAGAAAATGAAGCCAACGTAGCCTTTATAGAAGAAAGATTTTCGCTTAAGTGCGTAAAAAAAGAATCCATTGTAGGTTATGCACAGAACGGAGATTGCATGTTCGCGGCATTGTTTTGTATGAAAAATAACCTTACTTTGTCCTAGCAATATAAATTTCGTAACCAATGAAAAAGGCATTAAAAATACTTTCTTATCTTAAAAACAAATACATAGTTGCGGTGTTGGTATTTTTGTTTCTGATGTTTTTTTATGATAGAAATGATTTTTTTGTGCAAATCCAACGGAAAAAAGAGTTGTCGACACTAGAAAAAAGCAAAGCCTTTTATCAATCAGAAATTGAAAAAACTAAGCAGGAATTAAACAATCTTGAAAGCAACCCGGTCTCATTAGAAAAATATGCTCGCGAAAATCTATTTATGAAACGCGATAATGAAGACGTCTTTATTGTGGACTCTACAAAGTCTAAAGGAAAATAATCCATCCATACAATTCTTTCTTTTCAACAGTGGTTTAGAAAGGGATAGCAAACAAACGATGCCCACTTTTTCACCCGTAAAATCGTACTTTAGCACTATGACTCGAAAAGAACGTTATGCTTATGTCATCGGCTATTTTGAAAAAAATGCGCCTGATGCAGAGACCGAATTAATTTACGACAACCCTTATCAACTCTTGGTTGCCGTAATATTATCCGCCCAATGTACAGATAAACGGGTGAACCTGACGACACCGGCAATTTTTCACCGATATCCAACAGCTGAGAAACTAAGCAAAGCTACATTTGATGAATTGTTTCCATTAATTCGCAGCATTTCATACCCCAACAATAAAACAAAACATTTAATTGGCATGGCCAAAATGCTTGTGGAAAATTTCAAATCAAACGTACCCATGACCGTAGCGGAACTCATTACGTTGCCTGGTGTAGGCCGTAAAACAGCGAATGTCATTACTTCTGTTATTGATGAACAGCCAAATATGGCCGTGGATACACACGTATTTAGGGTGTCAGCACGTATTGGCCTTACACTTAAAGCTACTACTCCTCTGGCAGCAGAAAAGCAGTTAGTAAAATTTATACCCAAAAATCTTATTCATAAGGCACATCATTGGCTCATTTTACATGGCCGCTATGTTTGTGTTGCGCGCAACCCTAAATGCGGGGAATGCGGTATACGCAAAGCGTGTAAATATTTTGAGAAATTAAAAGACTAAGCTCAATACTATGTCCAACGAGATAGCATTAACAAATCGAATATCTAATACAATCATGACAACCCTTTAACAACACATTTTGTATTTTTGAATAGAAAAAATCTATTATGAAAGCTGTTGTACTAAGAGGAATCGACGAGCCGTTAAGCATTGAAGAAATAACAAAACCTATTCCCGGACAAAACGAAGTATTGATAAGATTAAAAGCGGCTTCATTTAACAAAAGAGACTGGTGGATACAAAAAGGAAAATATGCGGGTCTAAAATTTCCAATAGTCCTGGGTTCCGATGGAAGCGGTGTTGTTGAGGCGATTGGTGAAGGTGTTAATAAATCAATTATCGGCAACGAAGTAGTCTTATATCCAGCAAAAAACTGGGGGGACAAAGAAGCCTTCCAAAGTAAGGAGTTTTCAATTATTGGTTTGCCCGAAAATGGTTGTTTTGCGCAATATATTTCTGTTCCTATAACGAACATATATCCTAAGCCTTCCCACTTATCTTACGAAGAAGCAGCCACTCTTCCGGTAGCGGGGCTTACCGCCTATCGGGCCTTATTTATTCGCGGCAATTGGCAACCGGGAGAAAAAGTATTGGTATCCGGCGTAGGTGGCGGGGCCGGCACTTTTGCTTTGCAATGGGCAGTAGCTGCAGGCGCAGAAGTTTGGGTAACCTCCGGTTCAGAAGAAAAAATTGCAAAAGCAATGAAGCTTGGAGCAAAGGGCGGCATCAATTATAAAATGGAAAACTGGCACGAATTACTGCAAACAAAAGCCGGAGAATTTGATGTAATTATTGATAGTGCGCTGGGTGATGGTTTTGTGCAATTAACGTCACTTGCCGCTAGAGGAGCACGTATCGTGTTTTTTGGTGGAACTGATGGAAATATTCCGGCAATAAATGGCCGTTCGATTTTTTGGAAACAGATAAGTATTCTTGGCACAACCTTAGGTTCTGAAAAAGATTTCGAACAAATGCTTGAATTTATCAGTGCGAAAAAAGTAAACCCTGTTATCGACAGCGTTTACACACTCACAGAGGTACAAACCGCTATGCGGGCAATGGATACAAGCGGAGAAAGGTTTGGCAAAATTGTTTTACAAATTGATTAATAGATTAATGGGCAAAATTGTCGATTCATAGTTACCTTTGCTGCTCAAATCTTGAAAGATTATTATGTTACAAAGGTTCCTAAATCGTAGAGGTGGATCAAATGCAGAGATGGCTTTTATTGACCATCTTGAAGAATTGCGGTGGCATATTCTAAGATCTGTAGTAGCTATTTTAATTCTAGCTATAGTTATTTTTAGTTTTCACGGATGGATTTTTGCCAATGTTATCGCAGGACCGATTAATCCGGATTTTATAAGCTATAGACTGTTTTGTCGATTAGGCGAAATCACAAAAGTATCTGGTTTATGCATGCCTCCTATTCATGTGGACATGCAATCCACAACTTTTGGTGGTCAATTCTTAGGCACTTTTACCATTGCTTTTGTAGGCGGATTTATCGTAGCATTTCCTTATATTTTTTGGGAATTTTGGAAATTCATAAAACCGGCTTTAAAAACCAATGAACTGAAGAATACCCGCTTTGCTATTTTCTGGGTGACCTTTTTCTTCTTTTTGGGGGCGGCATTCGGCTATTTCGTGTTAAGTCCTTTTACCTTTAATTTCCTGGCAGGTTTTCAGATAAGTGATATGCCGATGCTAACGACCCGACCTACGCTGAACGATTATTTATCTAATTTGATGAATATTATTTTGGGCTGCGGAGTCGCATTCGAATTGCCTGTAATGGCCTATGTACTCACTAAAGTAGGTGTTATTACGCCAAAATTTTTAAAACAAAAACGCAGGTATGCTATTGTCATTTTATTAATTGTTGCCGCATTTATCACCCCTAGTCCAGACTGGATAAGTCAGATGCTCGTATTCATACCGCTGATGTCACTGTACGAAATAGGTGTATTTGTGTCCAAAAAAGCCTATCGTGAAAGAGAAGAAAAGAATAAAAAGAATGAATGGAGTTAGGTCCGAAAACTAAATAAAAAATAAGAAAAAAAGCTGGCGTCAAACAGTGCAAGAGCTCCGACAAAGGCATCCAGAAATAAGCTTATGCTTCCTTTGTTCGCTGTTTGATGTAAGCAGACAAGCCTATTATGAGGCGCAAATTATCAGTGAGAGAACCTCAGTCGCCCATATGCTCGTATTAACACTGATTCATGAGTGGCGAGATGATATGCCGTTGCTGGGGATAAGAAAATTGTTTTATTTACTTACCCCAGAGCTTGAAAAACATAATATTAAGATGGGGCGAGATCAACTATTTGAACTACTCCGGTTTCATGGCTTGTTAATAAGACGAAGGCGGACTAAAATAATTAAAACCACAGATTCAAACCATTGGATGAAGAAGTATCCAAATCGAATCATTGACTTAACTATAGATGCTCCAGAACAGCTATGGATAACGGATATAACCTATATTCGAACCATAGACGGCTTCAATTATCTAAGCCTGGTTACTGACGCCTATTCTCGAAAAATAATTGGCCATTGTTTACATGAAACATTGGAAGCTATCGGGTGTGAACAAGCACTTGCATTAGCCATAGCATCCAGAACAAAAATGAACAGAATGTTTCCAACCATTCATCACTCCGATCGCGGTACCCAATATTGTTCTGCCAATTATACACAGATGCTCAAAGATGGAAATATTGATATCAGTATGACCCAAAGTGGAAGCCCTTATGAAAATGCCATGGCGGAAAGAGTGAATGGAATTATTAAAAACGAGTTCTTCCCAAAAGTTATCTATAAGAACCATCAGCAAGCACAAAAAGCAATTGAAAAAATTATTGATACTTACAATACGAAACGTCCTCATTTAAGCCTAAATTATCAAACACCTGATGAAGCCCATAATCTAAATGGGGAGATTAAAAAGGCGTGGAAGAATTATCCAAGGAAGCACAATAAAAAACCTGCTCTTATTGAAGATGAAGAATAGGTTTTCTTAGGAATAACGGAATTGCATATGCATAAAAAACCCAGACTAAAAATGTTCTGGGTGGTATGCATATCCGGCTGAATTAACCCTGGTAAGTTGTACCTCTACAGAGCTTACTTCTGTTTCATTCAGCAATACAAATTTAAGCTGTTATTTTTAATATTCACATAGCTCAATAGCAGTAACTGAAAATTATTTTAATGGATTTGAAACTAATATTCAAAAAGGAATCGCGGAAAAATTGAGTAATTTATTCTGAATTTTTTTTTTAATAAACAACA
>NZ_JBNQGD010000190.1:10995-15092 GCF_050436765.1 Arachidicoccus sp.
GATTATCAGCTATATATCAATTTTAACGAAAAAACCTTGCTTTTGTGGTACAATGTATGTTATATTTGCTGTGCATTACTCAAAGAGTAAAGGCACTGGCAGGTGGCTCAGTCCATTCAACCGCAATGCCTAAAGTTGCGTTCCTCACTTACGAAGTGGGGTTTTTTTTGCCTTATTTTTTACTCCGATACTCATTCAAATATTTGCGGAATTGAGCTATGTTGAAACCATCAATACAGTAGGCCGTTACCAATAACAAATCAGGTGCAAACTCCCGTAAAATAACAATGAAGCTGAGTGATTGCATCCAATAAAAATACTGCAACTTTCCATCGTCATTTGAACGTTCAAAATAGGAGACTAAAGGGTCTTGCCAATTATCCAAAATTGGTTTTATCCAATGTATTCGATTTGCTCTTTCTCGGTCGAACTCTCTGCGGTCGGTGTATTGACTTTTTCTCGTAATAACGTGAACAAAGCCTTCAAACTTACCTTTAAATAGGGGGTGGCGTGAAGAATTCTTATTGAACACCACTTTCCTTCCTTTGTGTATTAAAGGCGTTTTATGAAAATGATTTAGAAAAATGCCGTACATAGCGTATAACTGCTCGTTAGTCGGGGCATCAACATCCAATTCGCTTTCGTCAAATAATATCTCTAAATCGTCTAAAAACATTACAAAGCTTGTTTTGGTTGGTGGTCAAAAATATTGAACTTGGTCTCCCAAGGCTCTGTACCCTCTTCTAAGGAATAGCCTGATTTTTCTTCAATGTGCCTCAATAACTCTACTTTGGCTTTGCTAGCATTTTCAAATTCTTGCAAACCTCTTGCCTTGAATGTAATTGCACCGATGAAAAGGTCAGTAAGCTGTAGCAATACATTTTCGTGTGAATGAATGTGCTGAAAAAATACGAAAGGCGATTTGCCATTGTATTTATGTTGGAGCACTTCTTCTATTTTATTCAACCGTTCTTTTCCTCTTGTGTCCTTGATGTCTAAATAAACATTGTATTGATTAGCAGGCGGATTAGTGGCTGATTTAAGTAAGAAATAAATGAGCTTGTAATAAAAATTATTGTGATCGCCCTGATTGAATTGCTCGTGATTCAGTTTGTCTTTATATTTTACGAGTATGCAACGAAAATCTATATTGGTCGCAAAAAAATAGTCCACTAATGCTTTGTACAAAGGAAGGCGTGAAGCAGAAACGTTGTTCCACTTAACTTCAGTAGGGCTTTTGTGTTGAAGTTTTAATTCTTTTATGTGTTGCTTTATCTCGGCATACTGCCCGGTATTTATCTTGGTGTAGCCAATGCACATTACAGGCATTCGGTCATGTTCTAAGTGGCAACTTTCGTCTATATATAAACTGTACATAATTGGTCTAATTAAAATGCGTTGATCGATTTTGTCTTTTATATTTCTGTCGGAAATATTTTTCAATTCCTTTTTTCAATGCTGTTCTTTTTTATTCGCTTTCATTTACAAAACTTGTATAATCTTCGCGACTTAAAACGGTGTCATACAAACCAACATCTTCGCCTTTGTGTCTATTGATTCCTATATACTCCAAACTAGCATCTTCGTAACGTTTAAATTTATACACCGCATCATTCATTAAAGCGGAATTGAACACACCAAGGCTTACCAATAATTCAAAGTCTTTTACATCCAATCCTGTCACTTTTTTGAAAAGTCCGGGTTCAAGTTGTGTAATCACATCTTTTAAACTTCTTTCTCGGTAGTCTGTGAGGTACATAAATACAGGCACACGCGTAGCAAACTTGATTAACTTTTCTTGTATTTGTTTTCTTAGATTTTTATATTCCTTTTCTTCGTCCGATAATTCCTTCTTTTCTTTTTTTGAAAGTTCTCTTTCATTTGCATCACTCTTTGTTTTTTTAACGGATGCTGATTTGTTGATAATTGTTTCAATGTCTTGATTCAAATTTCGGAAACCCTCAATACTCATTAATGCTTTCATTGCATCAGCATTGTTCATCAAGCGTTGCAAAGTATTATTGTCAACATTTACAAGCAATGCACTTTCCCAACGTCTCGCTAAAAGTGTTGCTGTAGTTCCGCTCATTGCCATATCTAAGATTCCTGCGGCATCAACTTGTTTCATTGAACTGCCGTCATAAGCCAACACAGGCAAAAAGTGAATAAATTCTTCAACTTTCTTTTCGGGATTTGATTCGTTTACATTTAATCGGCAACTGTAATCAGCAATTTGTCGTAAAGCTCTGTCTGGAGCAAAATCAAAAACATAACATTCCTGTTTTATGATTTCTTCTTTGTTCGGCGATTTGCTATCTGAATTTTTAATTGTCCAAGGTGTTTGCACTCGGAAGGCTGCTTGAAAATAAGTTTCAGGACTTGAAGAATTGCGCAACATAAAAATTCCTGTCCACGGTTTTACCGAAACGCCTGTTGTTAATTTACCGCAAGAAAGTGTAATGGTTTTTGATTTTAAAGGATTGTCCATTGCATCAAGAACGGGAGGCAAAGCCTCTATACCAATACCTGCACTTGCACCTGCAGCAACAATTACGGTGTAATCGTGATAGAATTTATTTTGTCTTTGTGCTATTAAATTTGCCATTGCATTGCAAGCGGCTACTGTTGGTAAAAACCAAAACGTATGATTTAATACATTCAATAATGGGGCGTGTGAAAACGGTAATGGTGGCTTTTTCGCTCCAAGTTTTAAATTGTCGATGGTGGTTTCAGAAAAAGAACCACGAATTAAGTCTAACCATTTTTGAACTTCACTTTCGTATTTGAATTTCGCTTTCTTTCCTTTACCATCAGCAGTAAAAAAAACGTTTAAATCAAACTCATTAAACTCCCCTTTCATTGCAATTTCTCTAATTGAATCAGGCAATTGATAAGTAAGCATTACCATTCTTGGCAATGAAGCATAAGGATTGGGTTCGCCTTTCCAATTCTCTTTTGCTTTTTGTTCGTCTGAATATGTCCAGTTAAAAATTTGTTCTTCAATAAATTCACCTGATGCAATAGCTCTAAAAGGCGTGCCGGATAAGTACAAATAAGCGTTGGTAGTGATGGGCATATTTCCTTCCTCGAAATAATCCATTCCTTGCCCTTCTCCAAATTCTAATTCTTTTTTACTTTCTGCTTCAAAAAGATCTTTGGCATTTTCGCGCCAAGCACCATAATGATATTCATCAAATATTACGCAATCCCAATTGGTGGCGTGTACCCATTCGTTTTTTGATTTTATGCCGCCTGCTTCATTTTTACCCAAGTAATCTTGAAACGAACCGAAACAAACAAAAGGTTTCTTTTTGTCAACATCTTCAAAATGCAATCCGCTTCTTGAAATAAATTGCCAACCCTTAAAGTTAATATGCGTTTGCAAATCTTCGTCCCAAGCATTTTGAACAGCAGGTTTAAAAGTCAACACTAATATTTTTGTCCAACCCATTTTCTTTGCCAATTGATAGGTAGCAAAGGTTTTTCCGAATCGCATTTTTGCATTCCAAAGGAAGTGAGGTGTTTTGTTTTTGTTTTCTTTTTTGAAACTTTTAAAATATTGAATTGTTTTATCAACGGCTTCCACTTGTTCTGGTCGCATTGCAAAATCAAGTGTACGGTTGTCTTCGTTTCTTATACCGCTTTTTATTTCAATTAAAGCCGCTTTAATATCGTTGAGGGAGCATTTAAACCATTCGCCCGATGGATTTTTTAATTTCTTTTTCCGCAAATAACGATGAATGTCAATATCGGTAAATGCTGAGCCATCGTTTCGCATTGCCGATTCTTCAAATACAATTTTATATTTTATACCTGCTGTTTTGGTTTGCTCGTCAATTCGCTTTTCCGATAAACGGGTGGTATAACCTACCTTTAATAAGCCTATATGGGTGGCTACTCCAATCAATTCATAAACATAAATTGTTGGGTTAGAATCGGGTCTTTTGGGGAAGAATTCTTTTTTAATCATTGTCCGTAACTTCATTTTCGTTAACACCAATGTTCTTGATTTTTGAATCAATGTATTTCCATTCCTCTTTAGTGATGCCCCATTGCTTGCACAACATTTCATCAGTATAAACACCTTCGTATTTGCC
>NZ_JBNQGD010000191.1:0-1066 GCF_050436765.1 Arachidicoccus sp.
CCAAATCTCAAACATAGATTGTAATTTGTAAACAATAGTGTGAATGTGGAACCAACCTAATATAAGAAAGCACACAACGAACCCTAATCATATAAACCAATTCCATGTAAATAACCAAATGCCTCTTACCATCTGTTAATCAGATTTCATATAATCATAGCATGATTGAAGGCTCTGCTGTCTTGATATCTAAAATGGATTGTGAGGTCCCTTGAATCTGGTATAAAAAAATTAATACAAAGGAACATCATATAGTAATTTAACAAATGACACAACCCATAGAGCAAAGCAAAACACCAAACTTGTATTTACACAAATTATTACAAAAGTTGATATTGCACTATTAGTTCCTTAAATATCCAAAAACTATTCAGCTTTTTATAGTTAGCTTTTTAATGAAATCGAAAACAGAAACCAAAACCTGTATAACTTTCATCACCAAATCTTTCTCATGTCAAAACATCAATACATGTATAGCTTGTTCTTTTGTTTTGTTTTGTTTTTTGTTTTAAATCAGCAAAGCCGGTATCTGAAGCTAATTCTTTCGTAGAATTGGTGTAGCTCCACAAAACCAGTGTGTCCTGAAACAAAAGGCAACGTACAATTAATAATGAGATTTTGGCAATGTAAATACAGGGTTCATACACAGATTTACATCAGTAATACACTTAGGATGAAAACAGATTTGATATATTACCTTCAGTCTTAAAATTGATGAATTCCTGCAATAAAAAAGAGTCAGGCTAACCAAACCACCAAATATGTTAATCATTCAATTCAATCTCATTAGTATTCAACATGCTTCCGTCTGAAGAACAAAGATAAAGAAAAAAAAAACGAAGAACAAAGGAACAAAATTTACCTGAGCAAAAATTGATTTGAAGATTGGGTTGTAGAATTAACGGCTACAATCGAGCGATGGAAGCCAACTGCAACTCGATCAAAAGAATCGGTCCAGTTCCGAGAGGAAGAAATATTGAGGGATGTAAAAGCTAGGAGAACAAAGAAAAAAGATGCGGCGCAGAGCGTTGAAGGGAGAGGAAGAACTCTGGGGCGGAGAGTTCGT
>NZ_JBNQGD010000192.1:0-9987 GCF_050436765.1 Arachidicoccus sp.
AGCCTTATTACTCTACTTTCAAAGAACAAATAAAAGCGGTTTTGTCCTCTCTTCCGTTTTAATGGCCGCTTTTACATTGTATGTACTGCTGGCCCTCAGCGGTGCATTTGGTGACATCCCCTGCTCCTGTGCAGGCATCATTGGCAAACTACGGTGGAAAGGACATTTAGTATTCAATCTATTTTTTACCCTTATCAGCTTTACCGGTTGGTATCTGCACACAAAAAAAACAATTACTACAGCACAGTACAGGCGACGGCCTGGCTAGAATCTATATGCATATAACAACGGGAAGAAAGCCCAAAACCCGTAAAAAGAGTAAGCGAATTTAAAACCGGAGTCGCGGTAAAATAAAATCAGTTGCCGGACGAATTGGAATTGAATTGAATTATAAACAAAAAAATATTAGAACATGAGACTAATAAAAATCCTACCCACGTGCGGATTAGCACTAGGGGTAGCCCTGGTCCTGGCCACCAGTGCGTTCAAAGAAGCGCCAGTAAACAAGAGTGGTGAAACCATGTATACTTTTCAGTATAATGCACCAAGTGGTTTGCATCCGTATTCGGCAGCGAATGTGGAAAATGTGGCCAATTGGAGCTATACATCATCCACATCCTGTAATGGAACAAATGTCAAAGCTTGTGGCTTGCAGGTTCCAGAAAGTTATGTAGATGACCCTACCGGTTCCCCTACGTTAGATGCCTCTATCAACATTAGCGCAACAGAGAGTTCTCCCAATGTCGCCTATGTAAGTGGTACGGATGCAGGCACAGATGCCACCATTTCCAATAAATCAAATTAACGACTTATTGGAAGTTTAAAAGAGACTGCCCTTTGGTTTATACCATAAGGGCAGTCTTCTTTTTATAACGGATTCTGAGGCATGCCCGTTAACCGAACAATATCTTCCGGAAGCGGTAATGCATAATAGTTTGCATTAGGTTGCAAAGTATAAGTGCCGTCGTTTTCTACTCTTTTGAGCATAATATTTGCGCCTTCTTTATTCAGACGCTTTAAATCCATCCAACGCATTCCCCGCATCACCAATTCTTTTCTCCTCTCCAATAAAACAGTATCTAAAGCGGCTTGTTGTGAACTAATGAAAAGGGGACTAAATGTTCCGGTGCTATAGCGCTTTGCCAGTAAAGTATTCAAATCATCCAGACCTTTTTGTAATTGATTTTCTCTGATATAACATTCCGCACGAGTAAGGTACATTTCATCCGTGGCAATACCCGAAAACATAATATAGTTATTAGCCGTATAGGAGCCTTTAAAGGATCTATAACCATCTGTGTTGACTGAATAATAAGCAGGAAGCCGTAAATCATTCTGATCGTATAACTTAAGCAGACTCGTGTCCATGCAGCTTGTTATGGACGTTAGGTAGATATAGAAATACGAATTCATTTCTGTGTAGAAAATAGTTTCTTTGTTGAACTGCGTGAAAGGAACGTTTGCGGTAATGCCAGTCGGGATCTCAGCATCACCATTATAATCCATCAGGCTGTTTTTGATTTGTAAGCAGGAATCTGCATAAAGCAAGGCATTGCGATAATCGCGCATTGATAAATAGCATCTGGCAAGTAACCCATAGGCAGCCGCTTTAGAAGGACGCATGACCTGGCGTGGCGTGGTGGGCAGTAATGGTATAGATGCTTTCGTATCTTCAATAACGCGCTGATAACTTTGCTGATTACTCGCTCTGACAGAAGGAGTATTAAAATCAGAGGTCAACCTCAACGCGATCCCTAAATCCTTATCTGCCGTGGTACTATCATACGTTTTTGCGTAGTCCCATAATAATTGCAAGAAATAATAAGACCTATAAAACAGTGCGGACCCTTTTACATTATTCCAGGCTTCTGGATTGGCAGAATTGGGGGGAATATTTTTGATTAGATCTAATACAAGGTTCGTATTGTATATGGGCAGGTAACAAGCAGACCAATCATTACCGGTACCAAAAAAATAATAGCGCCATGTATATCTTTTCTGGTTACCGTTATCTAAACCGTCGTAATCGGCAGGCCTTAAAAAATATTCATCGCAAGACACCTCCCCGAAACAGGCAGTGCGTTGCTGATTCATGTTGCCTGCGTCGTCCAGCAGTGCCTGTAAGTCAGAAAGCGTTGAAGGGGTAACAAGGGAACTGTTGAACTTCTTATCTAAATATTTATTACAAGAGCTAAGTATTATCGTGAAAGCGATAGAGCAAATCGCTATTAAATATTTAATCCCCTTTCCATCCTTAAAGTATGTTTTCATGTCATTTTGTATTTAAAAGATTAAAAATTAGCCCGGATTCCAATGGTATATGTCTTTGAATTAGGAATGTTGTTTACATAATCAGGGTCTATATGATCTTTATTGGCCCGCCAGAGGATGCCAATATTTGCTGCATTCAAATAAAGTTGTAAGGACCGAAAAGGCAGATCCTTTCTATTGGTAGGCAAAGAGTAAGATAGATTAATAAATTGTAAACGAATTTGATCTCCTTTAATCACGTTGATATCGGAACCATCATAGAATGCATCGCGTTGGCTGTTCAAAGGATAAACAAAAGATGGTACATTGGTTTTGGTTTCATCACTGGGCCCTTGCCAGCGTTTATCATAATCAACGCCTGATGTGCCATTATTTGCCAGATTATAATAAGATAATGCCGGTTTAAATAAATAGTAATGAAATTTATAAATGATATTGAAAGACAGTGCAAAGCCTTTAAAGGAAAAGCTATTCATTAAAGAACCAAAGACGGTCGGACTTGAGGGCCCAACATATACAAAGCTTCCACTGGCTAGCCCTCTTTGAGACGCATTCTCATCTATGGCTGCATAATCGATACTCAAGGTGTCACCAATATAACCCTGTGGATTTCCCTGTGCATCCAGGCCGCCCCACTTATAGGCCGCGATGGAATATAATGGCTTACCGATAATGGGGTTAATGGTCTTGCCTCCTTGTAACAGATAATAATCCGAGGTAGCGGTAGTCGTATAATAGGCTGTGGTGATAGAGTTGTTGTAATCAAATAAAAAGTCCGTTGTCCATTTAAAGCCACGATTAATATTATTGCTATGTAAAGTGACATCCACACCATTACCTTTCATATCGGCTACATTGGCAGTGATAGTAGAACTGAGTCCCCAGGTAGTATAATCATAAGGAATGGGCGCGTATAAGTTTGTCCCTTTCTTATGGTAGTATTCCAGTGTGCCACTGAAGATATTTCTTATTGTCGCAAAATCTAATTTAAAGTTAGTTTGATAGCTTTTTTCCCAACTAAGGTCTGGGTTGTTAATGTAAGTGATTCTTTCTGAGGGGAACCCGGTAATCGTATTGATACTTTTATTGCCTACAGGTAAAGCTGTTTTAGTTAAATCCACATTGCCGCTGACTCCATAAGTAGCACTTAGCTTCAAGTAAGGCAACCAGTTTATTTTATAGAAATTTTCTTTGGATAGATTCCAACCCAGTCCCATAGACCACAAAGGCTTCCATTTATCATTCGTGTTAGCGCCGAAGATATTGGAGCCATCTCTACGCATACTGCCCGACAAGGTGTACTTGTCTTTATAAGTGTAAGAAGCATTGGAAAAGAAAGAAACAAAGCGACTGTCAGTTGCCGTAATAGTAGAGGTGCCAGGTATATAGGCCTTGCTGCCGGTAAAGGTTGGATAACGATTGTAGTAATCTATATTACTTGTGTAGGTTAGAGGATCAGCATTGTAGCCATAATATACACCATAGCTGCTATTTGACCATTCGCTTCTTACTTCCATTCCGGCAATGGCATTGATCTGATTGACGGCATGAAAGCTTCGATTGAAGTCTAATTGTCCACGGAAATTATAAGAGTTGAGCGAAGAATAAGACTTGTTTAAAATGCCGCCTAAGGGGACAGTATAGTTAACCACGCCTGTCTGCCTGTTTAACTGACTAAAAGTGTTGATAAGATTGCGGGTATAATAGCTGGAAGTATCAGCGATATTATTTGATTGCACATTTTGCTTCTGATATTGATAGCGTAAATTCAAGTCCAGGCCTTTGATAATTTTATAATCCAGGCCTATATTAGCTAAGAGCTCTTCTGTATTGGTGGTAGTGGTATTGTGTCTGTAATCGGTAAGCGGGTAATAATTCCAATCTAATAATTTACCTGCGCCTGCTGTATCTAGGTAGTTGGTGTTATAAGCATAGGGCACCGCTATCGATGCGCCACCTAGTCCTGCGATATGGAGATAAGGTACTTGTTGGGTGCCGTTGAGGGATATTAGGCTGTTATAAGAAGGTAATCCATTGGTGTTATTGCTATTGGTATAGTACACCCCTGCGTTAATTGTCATATTTTTTATGGGCTTGTAGGTATTCTCAAAGCGCAAGTTGATCTTATTATACTTTGCACTGAGATTAGTCATATCCTTGTCATAATCTCCCGATATAAGCCATGCGATATTTTGGCTGCCTCCTCTAAGGTTCAGTGCATATTGCTGCGTAACTCCTTCCTGATAATAATACTTCTCATACTGGCTTCGGCTGTCGTTTTGTTTCATCGCGTCAATCTCTTGGGTAGAATCGGCAGCTGAGATAAGACCTTGCTGTTTTTCTTTAAAAATGAGTACAGCAGGTGCTACTGCCGGACGAGTAGACCGGCTCAGCTGGCTGTTGTAAAAACCTTTACCAAAAAGGTATTGTTGGAAGTCAATATAATCCGAGGAAGATATCTGCGGTTGATAAAACAGGTCCGGTTTGGAAGTCATGATGACATCACTATTAAAATCCACCTGCAGCTTTTGATTAAATTTACCTTTCTTGGTGGTAATGACAATAACGCCATTACCGGCTCTTGCACCCCAGATACTGGCTGCCGCGGCGTCTTTTAGTATAGTCACACTCTGTACATCATTTGGGTTGATGTTGTTGATGTCCCCATCGTAGATAAAATTATCTACCACAATGAGTGGATCTAACGGCCCGTTGATGGTACTTAAGCCGCGTATGGTAATGCCTGTTTTATTTTGTGGATTGGGATTCTGTTTGCCAACATTAAACAATAAACTACTGGTCACCCCGTTCAATCTATCTAAAATATTGAGACCGGTTTGTTGGTTCAGCATTTTGTTATCAATGACCACATAAGAACCATTCACCTGATTGGGTTTTAGCTGTTGATAACCGGTATTAATGGTAACATCTTCTAGTGATGTATTGATTGGCGCTAATAATACAGTAAAAAAAGTGGACTGGCCAACTGCTAGTTTTTGCGTAAGATAACCGACCCTTGAAATAACTAGCGTATCGCCACTAGATGCGTTAAGGGCGAAATCGCCATCAGCATTGCTGATAACGGAGTGTTTTCTGTGCAGTAAGTGTATCGTAGCATTGGTAACAGTCACATTGGTTGCTGCATCTTTAATAGTGCCTTGAATGTTATGGTTATTTTGTGCTATCAGCTGTTGTGAGCTTAAACATAGCAGTATGCAGAATAGATTTTTTATTTTGTTCATTATGGCGGATGTTTTAAAGTGGGGATTTAATTGTGCTAGAATGATGCATTGCCTTTATATAGACGCTTTCTATTGCTTGTAGCTTTTTCATTTCTTTTAAAACGATTTCGAGATTCTCCTTGTTGACGAAGTCTTCTGAAGTCTGTGCAATCATCCGGTTATCCGGTGCTATCCACGCGTAATTGGGTTCAAAATAACGGCGTATGTATTGTTGCAATAATGTGTCAGCAACAATTATCGGCATAGATAATTTAACATGATGTTGCGCTTCCCATTTAGCGATAAAGTTGATAATCTTTTGTTTGGGCTCATCTGTGACCAGTACAATCTGTAACTGATTATTATAGGCTCTTTGTAAAGAATCTTCTTTAGGGAATTGGCTAATACAAACTGTACAATGTGTACTCCAAAAATCAAAGAGAACAAGTTTATATTGCGGACCTTGAAAATCCAAGACTGTTGCCGTACTGTCCTTATAATTGATGACATGTTGGAAAGTTAAATTGGGTAGTACACCGTCTATGTATAATGGCTTTATTGGTTTTTCTGTTTGTCCAAAGCTGTTGAATGCTAAGCATAGCAAGGCCAGTACGAAGAATATCGTTTTTTTGTGCATAATATTTTTTTAGCAATTATGAAATATAATTGCCATTGAGATGCACAAGACTTTTATTCCTATATGTTGGATTTTATTTTTGTTGTAACACCTGCAATGGCCGGGGTGCGGGCAATGCAGGCAGAACGGTAGCACATGAAAGAACCGCCCCACCCGCCAATTACCCGCTTTAATTCAAATAGGCGCCCGCGGCATGCAGGCATATAGAATATAGAAAGAGATGCCTTGAGACAAGCACTCGATGCTACGCTGCAGATGCGCCTGCACGCGGCCGATGACAATTAGAAAGTATGTTTTATATATCAAAAAAAGAAACATCCATGTTATGGATGAATCTCATGGTAAGTGAATCACACACGCGAGCATCACAACATAAAAGGCGTGGAACTCTACTTACCGACTTGAAGGGTTGACACGCCCTACACACGAATAAGAGAGCCCACGCCCGGGTCGTGAGCTATTCTACTTATCCTCTCGTGTGTTCAAAAAGTGTCAATTTTCAAGCCGAGATTCAAAGCGAACTGCTTTAATATTTTAAAAGAAGTATCGCAAAATACATTATAACCTATAAAAGACAAGCAAAGATAAGGAAAATATTTATTCAATACAAATTTGTGTCGAATAAATTTCTGAATAAGTGAAATATTTACCTAATGAAAGTATACAGTGAAGAAGAGCTTCAATTGGTAAATATCTATATTGGTCTATCAATCAAACTTGGCAGGTTAAAGCAAGGCTTATCTCAGTTACAATTTGCAATTTTGGTTGAAACGAACAATACTAATATTGGGAGAATTGAAAGAGCCGAGCATTATACGGGGTGGGACAAAATCCTACTTTTAACGCAGTATTTAAATCTTGATTTCTGCTCACTGTTAACTGTTAAAACAAAAAAAGACTTATTAGGTATTGTAGAAGAATGCTACAAACTGGAAGGCAGACTTACCAAAGAGAAGAATAAGTATTATATAGATCTTCATCATCGTATAGAGGGCTTACACAAAAAAATCTTGGCAAATAATAAAGGAGCGAAATAATTTTCTAAATAACAAAAAGACCAATCGAGCGATTGGCTTTTTTGTTATTTGTAAATGGAATGACTTATCTTGTAATCGCAAAACAATTGCGAATGAGAAAAAGATTGCGAGTGGGCTGCTTTGAAAAAAATACCACAAACAATAAAGTATACTGCAAACCCCGAAGCGTAACTTGCAATGCGGGGTCTCTAAAAGGGGCTTTTTGGATGCCTTTCTATGAGTTCCTGCAAGCCAAAAGACAGACAGACCCTAAACATTAGAACCTTATAAAATGAAATTACATAAAGCAAGAGTACAAAACTACCGTAGTATAAAAATCTAGAAAAAAAATAGACGTGGAGATAGGCTTTATGAACAGCTTTACATTAGACCGTTAGAAAAAGAACCGCTTTGCGGGTTCACGAGATGCAGCACAGAGGACAACCTGTATTTATTCCTCTTGCTATCTGCAAAAAATGAAGTCAATCCCTACGGGTGGGCTGAAATATGTCTTCGAAAATATTAAGGATTACAAAACTTCACAGATACATAAACTATACCCACAAAATTTTATCGAATTAAAAAAGATGCCGTTCGTGGAGTAGATACGATAATATGCTATAATTGTTTGACAGTTTCGTTGTATTAAATCTTTCCTTTACTATCTACTTTTGTCGCATTGTGTGTAAATTAATTAAAAAGAAAAATGAAGGAAGGAATCTCTTTTGAAAAGGGTACTGAAATTAGGGAAGCTAAGATTTATAAAGCATCAACTAAGCTCCAAAAGCCAATAGCCGATGCAACACATACACTTAGTGAAATTTCGTTTATTGTTTTGCGCTTACAATTAGAGAATGGTATTGTAGGAGAATCTTATTTATTATCCTTTCAGTATTCACCCAATGCAATTATAGGAGCGCTGAAGGATGCTTTGCCAGTTGTCAAAGGACATCATGTTCACGAAACCGGCATCGTTGCAAAAAAGCTAGCTGATTTGAGTGAATATTTTGGCAATCAGGGTTTGTTACGATGGGCACAAGCGGCGATAAATATAGCTATGTGGGATGCTTGGGGTAAGTATTTAAAGCTACCTATACATTATATCTTGGGTACGCATAAAAAAACTGTTCCTATTTATGGAAGCGGCGGGTGGTTATCTTACACTATCGACGAATTGGTAGAAGAGGTAACAGGTTATGCAAATCGTGGTTTTAAAGCCGTTAAGATAAAAGTGGGTTCGCCTAAAGTTGAGACAGATATAGAAAGACTAAGGATAGTTCGCCAATCTGTCGGGGATAAGGTTGATATCATGATGGATGCCAATCAGGGAATGAACTTGCCTGCTGCTTTGAAGCTAGCTAATGCGGCCAAAAAGTTGAATATTAACTGGTTTGAAGAACCAGTGCACCATCAGGATTTTCAATCCTATCAGGTATTAAAAAATCAAACAGGTATTTCTCTTGCCATGGGAGAACGAGAGTATGATACGTTACCACTGCGTGAGCTTGTCACGCGTAGTGCGCTTGATATTTGGCAGCCCGACATTGTGCGGATTGGAGGTGTTGAAGCTTGGCGGGAAAGTGCAGCGCTAGCTAAAAGCTTTCATCTCCCTGTGATGCCACATTATTACAAAGATTATGATGTACCGCTGTTATGTACCATTTCCAATGGTGTTGGAGCAGAATCCTTTGATTGGGTAGATCCGTTAATCGACAATCCAATGGTTCTTCAGGATGGGTGTGCTAAGCCGCATGATTTGCCTGGTTGGGGATTTAACTTTTTAGACGAATATTTAACTGAAATAAAATAAAAGCATGGGATTAGATGTATTTTCATTAAAAGGGAGATTGGCATTAGTAACCGGTGGTGGCGTGGGAATCGGATTAGGTATTTCAAAAGCCTTACTTGAAGCGGGAGCAAGGGTTGTGATAACTGGACGGCGAGAGGAAATATTGAAAGAAGCTGTTTCCGCATTGGGGAAGAATGCATATTATATAGTGAACGACATTACCGAAAAGGAAAAAATACCATCGTTAATAGAGGATATTGAAAAAAATATTGGAGCAATCGATATTCTAGTAAACAATGCCGGAATACATCACAAAGCCTGGGCACAGGATACCAGCGATTCAGACTTTGAACGAATTATACAAACTAATCTGCTGAGTGTCTTTAGTATTACAAGAGAATGTGCTCGCAAAATGTTAGCTCGCAGAAGCGGTTCCATTATCATGATTGGTTCTATGGCAGGGTTGTTTGGCATAGATAGGGTAGTGGCATATGGCGTATCAAAAACGGCAATTACCGGTTTGGTGAATGCATTAGTGACAGAATATTCTCAATATAATGTTAGAGTAAATGCCATAGCGCCGGGATGGATAGAGTCTAATATGTTTTTAAATGCTGTTGAAAAAGATCCGCCCCGCAAAGAAAAAATTACCAATAGAATTGCTATGGATCATTTTGGGAAGACGGAGGATATTGGAAATGCCGCAGTGTTTTTAAGCTCTGATGCTGCAAAATACATTACAGGAGTCATTCTTCCCGTAGATGGAGGAGCGACTGTAAATTTCTAAGAGAAAGGAAACCTTATTCAAGATTATGTCACCGCGATTCGGGCATCAAAGAATGAGAGGGGTGGTTAATCATATATTCTTATTGAGACTGTTCGTGCAGATCGCTTTATATGTGAATGCTCTTCTTATATCTTTATGAATAGTCCGGGCGGTGGTTATCAAAATGAAAATTTATAATCTTCCTGTCTTGGCTCCTTTTACAGGACTCAAACAGCTCCAAGAGCCCTTAATTGAAATCATTGATTTTATGGAATTTTCTGTACTTA